>CAYSOD010000250.1:0-6145 GCA_964432385.1 uncultured Rubrivivax sp. | reverse complement strand
TAGCTGCCTTGGCCCGAAAGCGGCCTTCCGGTCCGGTTCGCGGTGGGGTTGTGTTGACCCAGGGCAAGGACTCCGATGCTGAGTCGGCGCATCTTGTATGGCCCTCAACTCGATGGGAGACCATCATGGGCACCTCAGGCAGCAACGCTCATCGCGAGCCGTGGAACAAAGGCAAGATCGTCGGGCAGAAGGTTCCGTTCAAGCTCAAGGATATCTGGGCGCTCCGCGTCCGATTCCAGATGGAGCACCGCGTGCGGGAACTCGCGCTGTTCAACCTAGGCATCGACAGCAAGCTGCGTGGGTGCGATCTCGTCGCTCTGAAGGTCCGCGACA
Source organism: uncultured Rubrivivax sp. (assembly GCA_964432385.1). Taxonomy (GTDB): domain Bacteria; phylum Pseudomonadota; class Gammaproteobacteria; order Burkholderiales; family Burkholderiaceae_C; genus Rubrivivax. Next base: position 5,812 of record CAYSOD010000250.1, on the reverse strand, counting down.
TCTGTCATGGTGACCAGGTTGCCACAAGAGCCATCGTCTTGCAGCACAAAACCCAGCGCCCGGTCCAGTTCGAAATCACGCCGGCCACCCGGGAAGCCTTGCAGGCGTGGATCAAGCAGGCTGGCCTGAAGTCGGATGACTTCCTCTTCCCCAGCCGGCTCCATGACTCACCCCACCTCGGCACACGCCAGTACGCCCGGATCCTCGGGCACTGGGTCGACGAACTGGGCCTGGACCGCGCCGACTACGGGACGCATTCGATGCGCAGGACGAAGGCGACGCTGATCTACCGGCGCACCAAGAACCTTCGCGCCGTCCAGCTGCTGCTGGGCCACTCCAAGCTGGAGTCGACAGTTCGATACCTCGGCATCGAGGTCGATGACGCGCTCGAGATCTCTGAGCAAACAGAGATCTGATCCAGTAGACCGCTGGCCACCCACGTAGGGCGGACGTGGCCAGCTGCAAACGGCTGCTGTCTGGCGTGCTGCCAGACTCACGCAGTCGGCCAGTTGCTGTCGCTGGACGCAGCGGGGCGAGCGGCATGACTCTGCCCAAAGCCGAAGTCCAGCGAGCTTCAGTACCGGATTGAACTCAGTCGCTAGACGTTCAGCTCGGCGCATGAGCCGTTGACTTTTGTAGGCGACCGGTCTAGTCTAGACCTAATGAGACGACACCTTGCCCAAGTTCGCAGCGAGGCCTCTAAGGTTGCCCCATCGAAAAAGCCGGCCACAGTCGGGCAGGCAGATCTACGCGTTCGCAGTCGCAGGGTGCGCGCCTCAGAGCGAGGCGACACGAGGCGGGCGCTGGTCTGGTGCGGGACCGAACTGTTGACCGAACGCGGATTTCAGGTCACCGGTATCGACGAGGTGCTCAAGCGTGTAGGGGTCCCTAAAGGTTCCTTCTATCACTTCTTCGCCAACAAACATGAGTTCGGCGAAGCGGTCATCCAGAACTACGTTGAGTACTACGCGCGCAAGATGGCGCGCATCTTCGACGACGAGTCCACGTCCCCGTTGTCGCGCCTGCGTGCCTTTGTCGAGGACGCTAAGCGCGGCATGTTGAAGTATGGCTATCGCAGGGGTTGCCTGATCGGCAACCTTGGGCAGGAACTGGCCAGCCTAGACGAAGCTTTTCGCGAGCAGTTGGAGGCCGTACTCATCTCATGGGAGCGGCGTGTTGAGGGCTGTCTTCGGCAGGCGATCGACGCCGGTGAACTGGCGTCTGACAGCGATGCCGCAGCCATCTCTCGCTTCTTCTGGATCGGCTGGGAAGGCGCAGTGCTGCGTGCCAAGTTGACGCGAAATGCCGAACCGCTAGATCAGTTTTCCAGCATGTTCTTCGCGATGCTGGTGCCTCCCGCGCGCCGCCTGCGGAACCGCTGACCCGCGGATGAATCAATCCTAGGGTTTTCCTTCGATTTTCTGTAGACGACCGGTCTATTATTTATTCGAAGGTTGCGAAACGGGTCGCCGCTATTGGTCTGGAGCAAAGAGCACTGTGCAGATTACCAAGCGCCGCAGCGTTGAACCAGGAATCCATGGCTGACGCTCTCCTCACGCTGAACGCGCTGAGCAAGCGCTTTGGTGGCGTGCAGGCCGTCAAGGACCTGTCGTTCTCTGTGGACGAGGGCGAGATCATCGGTCTCATTGGTCCCAATGGCTCGGGCAAATCCACCTCAGTCAACCTTATCTCCGGCACGCTGGCACCGACCAGCGGCGAAATCCGCTTTGCAGGAGCGAACGTCAGCAGCCTGTCGGTGAGCGAGCGGGTCCCGTTGGGGCTAGCGAGGACGTTCCAGACCACCAACTTGTTCCCCGAGTTCACCGTGCGCGAACAGGTGTTGACGGCTTGCCATGTGCGTTACCGAACCACAGCGACAGCGTCAGTCTTTCGCACTGCAGCGGCGCGTCGCGAGCAAACTGCGCAGCAGGCAAAGGTCGACGAGATTGTTTCTTTCGTCGGGCTAGATGCAGTGGCTGACGAAGCCAGCTCGGCCATTTCGTCTGCGCAGCAACGGCTTCTCATGATCGCAACCGCTCTGGCCGCCGAGCCGCGTCTGCTCCTGCTGGATGAGCCAGCAGCGGGCATGGTGGCTAAGGAGCGCAAAGAACTTGCTGCGCTGATCCAGCGCATTCGTGAACGGGGTACGGCGGTGTTGGTGATCGAGCACCACATGGGCCTGATCATGGAGGTCTGTGAGCGCATCGTGGTGCTCAACTTTGGCCAGAAGATCGCCGAGGGCGCCCCAGCCGACATCCAGAAGAACCCGGACGTGATCGATGCCTATCTGGGTGGGGCACACTGAATGCTGAAGGTCAGCGACTTGCACGCCGGCTATGGAAAGACCGATGTGCTCCATGGCGTGAGCTTCGAAGTCAACGCGGGTGAATGTGTCGCGTTGGTAGGCGCCAATGGCGCTGGCAAGAGCACCACACTGAAGTGCATCTGCGGCTTGGTTGACGTACGAAGCGGCAGCATCCAGTTCGAAGGCAAGCGCATCGATGGCATGCAGGGCCACGACATCGTGCGCCTGGGCATCACGATGTGCCCCGAAGGTCGCCAGGTGTTCCCTGACATGTCGGTGCGCGAGAACCTGGAAATGGGCGCGCATGTACGGCGCGACCGAAACCAGGTCAGCGATCTCCAGGCCATGCTGGACCTGTTTCCGGTGCTGCGCTCTAGGGAGCGCCAAAGTGCCGGGACATTGTCTGGCGGCGAGCAGGAAATGCTGGCCATCGCGCGCGCGCTGATGTCGAAGCCCAAGCTATGCATCTTCGACGAACCTTCACTGGGCTTAGCACCGAAGATCGTTACGGAAGTCGAGCAGACGCTGGCCCGCATCAAATCGACTGGCGTCACCATCCTGCTGGTGGAGCAGAACGCCTCGATGGCCCTGCGCCTAGCCGAAAGAGCATACGTTTACGAGGCCGGTGAAATCGTGCTGCAGGGCACGGGCCCGGAGTTGCAAGCGCATCCAGAGGTCAGCAAAGCGTATCTGGGCTACTGACAGGGTGGTCAGATCAGAGTCCCCACGACGTGGTTTTCGTCTTTTTCAACCAGGAGACAAACACATGAACAAGCTATCGAGATCCTTAGTTGCGGCAACCGCTGCGCTGGCCTTTGCAGGCGCCATGGCGAATGAGAAGGAGCTTCTGATTGGCGTCAACGACTCGCTCACCGGACCAGGCGCCGTGTATGGCTTACCTCAGGCCAACTCGGTGAAGATGGCAGCCGACGAGATCAACGCAAGCGGCGGCATCAAGGCGGGCGGTACCACGTACAAGCTACGTGTGATTACCAGCGACGACAAGGCTAACCCGACCGAGGCGACCAACAGCGTGCGCAAGCTGCTTGACCGCGACGGCGTCAAATACATCGTGGGCTTTTGCTGCTCTGGCCCGACCGGCGCTGTGGCGTCCTTCATTGAGCGTGAGAACGCGCTCATGTTGGTGGGTAACGCCGCAGAGCGCTCCATCACCGCCAGGGGCCTGCCAAACCTGTTCCGCACGCGGCCGCCGGCTGACTTCACTGGGGCCGCTGCGGGTGCATTCGTCGGCAAGCGAGGGGCCAAGAATATCGCCGTGATCGGCGCACTGGACGTCAGCCTCTATGCCCAGTACCTCGAGGCCTTCGAACGCGAATTTGCCAAGACAGGCGGAAAGATCGTTGCCAAGGAGACCTTTGGCCTGAGAGATCGCGACATGACGCCACAACTGACCAAAGTGCGGGCGCTCAACGCCGACGCGCTGTTGGTGTTGGGCTATATCGAACCCGCGGCCTTTGTTTATCGACAGGCTGTTGAGCTAGGCATGAAGATCCCGCGCTACGGTTTCACCAGTGGCAGTGAAGAACAGTTCCTGCGCGTGGCTACCAGTGAACAGATGGAAGGCGTGTGGGACTTGCGCCCCACTGAGCTCACCGTTGAGGCGCTGGCCGACAACGCCAAGACCTATGTCGCGAACTACACCAAGCAGTTCGGATCGGCACCGTCGCCAAGCTCTCCGTACGCGTACGACCAAGTCTATGTGCTGAAGCAAGCAATTGAGCGGGCTGGAACGGCCGACGACCCGAAGAAGGTCACGGCTCAGGTGGGCAAGGTGACGGTCCCCAAGGAAGCCGTCATGAAGTACCTGCCCGTGGCCGGCGCGATGTTCGACGGTAACGGCCAAGCCTACACATCGAACGGTGCTTTCCAGTGGCAAAAGGGCAAGTGGGTCTACGTCTCTGATCTGCCATCCGACCCAGCCGCCTACTCGCAATTTCTGCGCAGCCTTCGCAAGTAAGCGCGGCAATTCAGCCAACGCGCCACCAGCCCCACGGATTACAAGCCCATGATCGAGATCCTTCAGCAAGTGCTGAACGGCCTGGCTATTGGGTCGGTGTACGTCATGATCGCGCTGGGCTTGACCGTGGTGTTCGGCATCCTGGGCATTGCACACTTCGCTCACGGCTCGGTGGCCATGGCGGGCGGCTACCTCACCTTCTTCTTCGGTGGGTGGCTGGGGATCGGGTTTTTCCCGGCCATGGCGTTGGCCATGGTGGTGGGCGCGGTCATCGGACTGCTCATTGAGCGCTTGGCCTACAGGCCCGTACGCGACGCTCCGCATATCAACGCCTTCATCATCGCTTTAGGCCTGACGATGATGGTGGAGGGCTTGAACTTGCTCACCTTCGGCGCCGACCAAGTGGTCATCCAGACGCCTTACCGCGCTGTCCATAACGTTGGCGGAGTGGCGGTCGCCGAGTTGCGCCTATTGGTCATTCTTACGGCCTTCACGCTGGTTGGTTTGACCGCATTGCTCATCAGTCGCACCAAGACGGGCAAGTCGATACGGGCAGTGGCACAGAACCGGCCGGCGGCTGTGTTGATGGGCGTGAATGTCAACCGAGTGTCGGCCATCGTTTTCTCGGTGTCATCGGCGCTCGGTGCAGCAGCCGGTGCCTTGGTCGGTGCGCTGCTGGCCATTGCGCCGGGTGTGGGTGAGGGCTTTGCTGTCAAGGGCTTTGCGGTCCTGATCCTGGGCGGGCTGGGCTCCATTCCGGGGGCCATCGTCGGTGGGTTGGTGCTTGGCGTCAGCGAGTCGCTGGCGGCCGGGTTCATCTCTTCGGCCTACAAGGACGTCATCGCATTCATCGTGATGATCGTGGTGCTGTTGTTCAGGCCAGAGGGCTTGCTGGGTAAGCGATGAACCAGAACATCGATAGCAAAGCAGGTCACATGGTTGCCGCTCGCACCGCAGGCTTGATCGTGCTTGCACTGGCCGCTCTAGCATTGCCGCTTGGCGTAAAGGTGGCCTACTTTCAGCACTTGATCATCTTGGCGCTGATCTGGGTCGTGCTGTCGCAGGGACAGAACCTGATCCAGGGCTTTACGGGCTATGTCTCGATTGCGCAAGCCGGCTTCATGGGCATCGGCGCTTACGCCTCCACGCTCATGAGCTTGAACCTGGGCTGGCCGGTTTGGTTGACGATGGCGGCTGCCCCTGTAGTGACCGCCGGGCTGGCCTTGTTGGCCGGCTACCCTAGCCTGCGCGTGAAGGGGCACTACTTTGCGATTGTGACCCTGGCCTACAACATGGTCATCTTCATCGTACTGATGAACTGGAAGTCACTCACTGGCGGTGAAGCTGGCATTTCGAATGTGCCCCGACCGTCGAACGTGTCAGTGGGTGGTTTCGTGTGGGATCTAGGCAGTCGCGCTGGCTACTACTACCTCGTCCTGGGGGCTGCCGTGCTGGCCACCGCGCTGTGCGCGCTGATCCTGCACTCCCGGGTCGGACGTGTACTGCTGGCCATCCGCCAAAACGAGGCC
>CAYSOD010000249.1:0-6152 GCA_964432385.1 uncultured Rubrivivax sp. | reverse complement strand
TTGCCACATCGGCGCACGCGCCAGGGCGTCCAGCATGGGGCTGAGCGTGCCGCGCGGAAAGCGGGTGCGGCTGAGGTTCATGGTGCCCTTGAGCACCAGCGTGTAGTCGCGCTTCATGGCCGCGGTGGGCTCGCCGATGGGCCACACGCGGGTGATGTCGGTGGTGCCGCCCAGGTATTGGCCGCCCGAGTCGATAAGCAACAGCCCGTCGCCTTCGATCGCCGCGAAAGACTGCGGCGTGGCGCGGTAGTGCGGCATGGCGCCGTTGGCGTTGAAGCCGGCGATGACGGGAAAGCTCAGGCCCACGAAGCCGGGCCGACGTGCGCGGGCGGCGCTGAGGTGCTCGTCCACCGTGATCTCGGTCAACCGCACGGCGCCCGGGGCGCCCGAGCGTTGGCGAGCCAGGGCTGCTTCGAACCAGGCGTAGAACTCGCACATGGCTGCGCCGTCCTGGCGCATCGCCTCACGGATGTGCACGGCCTCGTCAGCGGTCTTGCGGCTCTTGAGCAGCGTGCTGGGGTTGATGGCCTCGACCACGCGAACCGTGGCCGGCACATGCTCCCGCAGCCCGAAGGTGACGCGCTTGGGGTCGATCAGCAGCACCTGGCCCGCGGGCAGGGCGGCCAGGGCGGTGCCGGCCAGGGCATACGACGCAATCCGCACGCCGTCGGCCGCCAGGCGTGCGGCCAGGACATCGTCCACCTTGCCTTCGGCCACGAACAGCGTGGCCTGTTGAGCATCAATCAGCAGATGCGCAAGGAACACCGGGTTGTAGGAGACATCCGAGCCACGCAGGTTGGTGATCCAGGCGATGTCGTCCACGGTGGAGACGAAGTGCTGTGAGGCGCCGTGACGTGCCATCGCATCGCGCACCTGCGCCAACTTGGCCACGCGGGGCAGGGGAGCGTGAGGCGCCAGGTGCTCGTAGACGGGTTGGGGCGGCAGGCCGGGGCGCTCGGGCCAGATGGCGTCCACGGGGTCGAGGTCGGTGCGCAGGCCCACGCCAGCGCGGTCCAGCGTGGCTTTCAGGGCTTGGGCACCAGCCAGACCCAGCACCTGGCCATCCACCGCCACGGTACGGCCCGCCGGCACATGCGCGGCCAGCCAGTCCAGATGCATGGCCGAGTTGCCGGTGGGGATCTTCACCAGATCGATCCCGCTACCGGCCAGTTCGGCCTCGGCCTGCACCCAGTAGCGGCTGTCGGCGAACACGGCCGCTTCGTCCACCGTCACCACCAGCGTACCCATCGAGCCGGTGAAGCCCGACAGCCACTGCCGCGCCTGCCAGCGTTCGGGCAGGTACTCGCTCAGGTGCGGGTCGGCGCTGGGCACGAGCAGGGCGTGCACGCCCAGACGTTGAAGTTCGTCGCGCAGTCGATCTACGCGCAGGCGGTAGGGGGAGGTGCGGGTGTCCATGAGTGTGATCCTACCTGCACGCCTACCCCCGCGCACACCAACGTGTGCGAGGCGGCGGCTGGTAGGCCTGCAAGGCTGGCGACAGAGGTCTCAAGGGCCGAGGTCTCGGCTTTCTTCCGCTCAGAGGGCCCAGGACAATTGCAGCTGCCAGCCACCTTCAGTTCGAGCAGCCGCGACGGCGGGCGCGCCCGTGCGTGGGCTGGACCAGGTGCGGGCCATCCACTCCGACACGGCGAGGGACCCCGCCACGTCCAGCCAGTCATGGCGGCGCGCCTGCACCCGTGTCCACCCCACGGCGACCGCACCCGCATACAGCGGCCAGGCGGCCTCCATGCCGTAGCGGCGGTTGACGTGGGACGCCGCGGCGAAGGCTCGGGCCGCATGACCGGAAGGGAAGGACAGGTCGTTGGTGCCGTCGGGCCGCGTCCGGTTCGTGCCCTGCTTGAGAACTTCTGCGAGGACCACGCTGCTGGTCCAGGTGAACGCCAGCTGCCGAACCCCCTCTCGGTCCCCCAGCCACCACTGGGCAGCGGCTGCACCCAGCGGCAGGGCAAAACTCACCACGGTGCCGGCGTCCGTGACCTGAGCGTCCCCTGCGGCGTGACTGTGGTCAACAGCAGCGGCGAGCACGATCGCCGTCAGGGCAGGGAGAAGCGCCCGCCCTGCGTTCGGGCGTCGATGCGGGCCTGGGCGAGGCGGACGATGAAGGGCGGTGAGCGGCGGCGTGATTGGGGAGCGGGTGTTCATGGCGCGTGTCATGCTAGGGCGCCGGCCATGCCCCCGCTGTGTCTGAGGTCGGCGGCTACAGGTCGGTGCGCAGCTTCCAGATCTCGGGGAATAACACCACGTCCAGCATCTTGCGCAGATAGCCCACACCGCTGGTGCCACCGGTGCCACGCTTGAAGCCGATGATGCGCTCCACGGTCGTGAGGTGGCGAAAGCGCCACAGGCGGAAGGCGTCCTCCAGGTCCGTCAATTCTTCGCCCAGCTGGTACAGGTCCCAGTGCTGCTCGGGCTGGCGGTAGACCTGCAGCCAGGCACCTTCCACCTCGTCGCTGGAAGCATAGGGCTCGCGCCAGTCACGCGCCGTGTGGGAGGCCGGCACGGGCAGGCCGCGGCGCGCCAGAAGGCGCAGGCTTTCGTCGTACAGCGAGGGCGCCTCGTAGGCAGATTGCACGCGCGCCAGGAGGTCCGGCCGGTGGGCGTGGGGTTTGAGCATCGCGGCCTTCTTGTTGCCCAGAGCGAACTCGATGCAGCGGTACTGCCAGCTCTGGAAGCCGCTGGAGCTGGCCAGGTAGCTGCGGATCGCGCTGTACTCGGGCGGCGTCATCGTGGCCAGCACGTCCCAGGCGTGCACCAGCTGCTCCATGATGCGGCTCACACGGGCCAGCATCTTGAAGGCCGTGGGCAGCCGGTCTTGTGAGACCGCGTGGATGGCGGCGTGCAGCTCGTGCAGCATCAGCTTCATCCACAGCTCGCTGGTCTGGTGCTGCACGATGAACAGCATCTCGTTGTGGTCGGGCGAGCGCGGATGCTGGGCGTTGAGCACCTCGTCCAGGTGCAGGTAGTCGCCGTAGCTCATCTCGGCGGAAAAATCGATCTGTGCGCCCTCGAGCGGGTCATCGCTTTCTGGCGTGCGAGGGATCTTCATGCCCTCAGACTCACCGTCACCGTATCCGAAGGGGCAGCTCATCTCAGTGCCTTTTCAGGTTGCCGTTGCACGTCAACTGGCAAGCCGGCGAGCAGGTCAGCGGAGGTATTGAGGGGCATATCATGGGCGCTCAAGTCACCTGCTGTCGTTGCTGAAAACGCGCTTCGCGCCAGACGCCGCTGTTCAGCACCTGGTGCAGATGTTCCACGGCATCCCACACCTCGGCATAGCCGATGTACAGCGGCGTGAAGCCGAAGCGCAGCACGTCGGGCGCGCGGAAGTCGCCGATCACGCCACGCTCGATCAGCGCCTGCACGATGGCGTAGGCGCCGTCGTCCCGCGCCAGGCAGACCTGGGAGCCCCGCTGCGTGTCATCGGTGGGTGACACCAGCCTCAGGCCGTGTCCCGTGCAGCGCGATTGCACCAGTTCGGCAAACAGTCGGGTCAGCGCCAGCGACTTGTGGCGCAGCGCGGCCATGCCGCCCAGTGGCTCGGCGGCGAGCAGCGTGTCCACGCCGCATTCCAGGGCGGCCAGTGAGAGCACAGGCGGCGTGCCGCACAGGTAGCGGGTGATGCCGGGTGCAGGCAGGTAGTCGGGCGTGAACTCGAAAGGTGCGGCATGGCCTATCCAGCCAGCCAGCGGCTGCCAGGCACGGTCCACATGCCGGCGGTGCGCCCACACGAAGGCGGGTGCCCCCGGCCCGCCGTTGAGGTACTTGTAGCCGCAGCCTACGGCGAAGTCGGCCCCCGCGCCGTTCAGGTCCACCGGCACGGCGCCGGCCGAGTGGGCGAGGTCCCACACCGTGAGCGCACCTGCCGCCTGGGCCTGCGCTGTGAGCGCCGCCATGTCGTGCATGCATCCGGTGCGGTAGTTGACGTGGGTGAGTGTGAGCACCGCCACGTCCTGACCCCGGGCGCCGGCCAGCCGCGCCGGGATCTCCTCGGCCTCCAGCAGCTCCAGCGTACCGCCATGCTGCTGCGCCAGTGACTGCGCGATGTAGAGGTCGGTGGGGAAGTTGCTGCGTTCGCTGAGGATGACGTGGCGCTGGGGACGGTGGATTGCCGCGCTGGCGGCTTCGCCGTTTGGTGCTGTTGGGGAGCCGTGTGGGCCTCGGGCCAGGTGAAGGGCCGCACTCAGCACCTTGAACAGGTTCACCGAGGTGGAGTCGGCCACGACCAGCTCCCCCGGCGCGGCGCCCACCAACCGGGCGATCTTGTCGCCCACGCGTTGCGACAGGTTCATCCAGCCGGCGGCATTCCAGCTGCGGATCAAGCCCTGGCCCCACTCCTGCTGCACCACCTGCGCCACGCGTGCCGGTGCCGCCTTTGGCAGCACGCCCAGGGAGTTGCCGTCCAGGTAGATCAGCCCGGGCGGGATGGAGAACTGATCGCGCAAGGGGGCCAGGGCGTCCTGGAGGTCCAGGGCTTCGCAGTCGGCTCGGGTGAGGTGGGTCATGGGGTGCTTGAACGGGGTGTTCGGGGCAGTTTGCACTGGCAGGCCGCCTCAAGGGTGGTTGGGCTCAGCGCTGCTCGATGCGGCAGGAGTCTTGGCCTTCAAGGCAGGGATCGCAGCACCGCCCTGACGGGTGACGCGTCAGCGCTGGTGAGCTTGAGCGGCAGGGCGATCAGCTCATAGTCGCCCTCGGGCACGTCTTGCAGCACCAGGTTCTCCAGCACGCGCAAGTCGCGCTGTCGCAGCACCTGGTGCGCCGACAGCGCCTTGCTGTCGGCGGGGTCGATGCTGGCGGTGTCGATGCCGACCAGGCGGACGCCCCGGTCCGCCAGACGCTCCAGGGCCTGGGGGTCCAGGCCGGCGAGGGCCGGGTCCCAGGCGTCGCCCGGATGCTCCCGGTAGGTGCGCACCAGCACACGCGGGGGCAGGTGGTCGGTGGCGTGGGCCAGATGGTCCCAGGTGACCACGGGCGAGGCATCCAGGGCGTGGATCACGCGGCAAGGGCCCAGGTAGGGCTCAAGATTGAGCAGGCCCACGGCGGCGCCGTCGCTCGCGTAGTGGAGCGGGGCGTCGGCATGGGCGCCGATGTGCGGGCTCAGGGTCAGGGTGCTCACGTTCACCGGACAGCTGTCCGACAGCGTCCACGTCCAGCGCTGTGCGTAAGCCGTGTCACCGGGGAACGCGGGCGAGCCGGCATGCACGGGTGGAGAGATGTCCCAGAGGCGTCGGGTCATGGGCGGCAGCTTGGCGAACCGAGGGGTGGTGGGGCAGGGATGTTGATCAGAGGGCGTGCACCCCGCGAGCTTGTGCCAGCGCGCAGGCTTGGGCATCAGGGTCAACCCGAGCTTCCGCGGCACCTTGAAAAAATAGTTTAGTTGTAAAGTAATTCCACGCTTTCGCAAAGCTTGCCGCGCATGCTGCTGCAGGGCCGAATGCCCAACTGAGCGCTGCTCATCTCCCGGAACGAGGATTCGAATGGCCCCTCCCGTCGACACCTTCGCGCGAGACCGCCTGCCCCCGCCCGAGGCCATGCCGGAGCTCGTGTTCGACCTGCCGGGCCTGGACTTCCCCGCGCGCCTGAATTGCGCTCGGGAGTTGCTGGACCGTTGGGTGACGAACGGCCACGGTGACCGGCGCTGCCTGATCGCCGCAGACGGCACGACCTGGACTTACGGGCAGCTGCAGGCGCAGGTCAATCGCATGGCCCGCGTGCTGGTGGAAGACCTGGGTCTCGTCCCCGGGCAGCGCGTGCTGCTGCGAGGTGCCAACAGCCCCATGCTGGCGGCGTGTTTCCTGTCTGTATTTAAGGCCGGCGGCATTGCCGTGGGCACCATGCCCTTGCTGCGTGCGCAGGAGCTCACCACCATCATCGACAAGGCGCAGATCGGCTTGGCGCTGTGTGATGCGCGTCTGGCGCAGGAACTGCAGACCGCCCAGGCCCGCGCACCGCAGTTGAAGACGGTGCTCCACTTCAATGGCGGCGAAGGCTCGCCCTTGGAGACCGCCGCGGCAGCCAAGCCCGCCACCTTCGAGGCGGCCGACACCGCAGCAGATGACATCTGCCTGATGGCCTTCACCTCGGGCACCACGGGCCAGCCCAAGGCGGCGATGCACTTCCACCGCGATGTGATG
>CAYSOD010000248.1:0-6200 GCA_964432385.1 uncultured Rubrivivax sp. | reverse complement strand
GCTCGCCCGGCAGGTCCCGCGTAGCGGCCTCGAAGGCGGCCACCTGGTGGGCGATGCCACGCGGGCCGTCGGCATCGGAGAAGTGCGTCATCAGCGAGATTTCGTCCATCTGCGGCAGGGCGTTCAGGCGTGCCCAGGCGCTGCGAAAGGCCTCGGGCGTGAAGCCCAGCCGGTTCATGCCGCTGTTCATCTTGAGAAACACGCGGTGCGGCTGCTGCGTCTTGTGGCGGCTCAGCCAGTCGATCTGCTCGGCGCAGTGCACCACGTGCCACAGGCCCAGACGCGAGCACAGTTCCAGGTCACGCGGCTCGAACACCCCTTCCAGCAGCAGCACCGGCCCGCGCCAGCCCAGGGCGCGCACGCGCTCGGCCTCAGCCAGGTCCAGCAAGGCAAAGCCATCGGCACTTCGCAGGCCCTCGAACACCCGCTCGATGCCATGACCGTAAGCGTTGGCCTTGACCACCGCCCACACGCGGGCGTCCGGCGCCGCCGCGCGGGCGCGCGCCAGGTTGTGCGACAGGGCGTCGGTGTGGATCAGGGCTTCGATGGGACGGGGCATTTTTTCGTCATGCGGGATGCGCGGGCCTGCATGCTATAACCCGCGACCACTCAGCCAGGAGACAAGGGCCGCGACGACGTCTTCAGACCGTTGCGCGGTTGCAGCACAGCGCATGAAAAAAGGCTTCTCGACCATCATGTCGGCGCAGTTCTTCAGCTCGCTGGCCGACAACGCGCTGTTCGTGGCGGCGGTGGAACTGTTGCGAACGGGCGGTGCGCCCGAGTGGCAGCGTGCCGCCCTGGTGCCCATGTTCGCGCTGTTCTATGTGGTGCTGGCACCTTTCGTGGGTGCGTTCGCCGACTCGATCCCCAAGGGGCGGGTCATGTTCATCTCCAACGCCATCAAGGTGGTGGGCTGCCTGATGATGCTGTTCGGCTCGCACCCGCTGCTGGCCTACGCCATCGTCGGCCTGGGGGCGGCGGCCTACTCACCTGCCAAGTACGGCATCCTGACCGAACTCCTGCCGCCCTCGCAACTGGTCAAGGCCAACGGCTGGATCGAGGGCCTGACCATCGCCTCCATCATCCTGGGGGTGCTGCTGGGTGGCCAGTTGGTGGGCAAGCAGATCTCCAGCGTGCTGCTGGGCGTGGACGTGCCGGGTATCGAGACCGGCATCGACACGGCTCCGGAAGCGGCCATCGCCTTCATCGTCATCTTTTACGTCCTGGCCGCTGGCTTCAATTTGTACATCCCACGCACCGATGCCGCGTTGCAGGCCATGGGCAGCAACATCTCGGTGCTCGTGCGTGACTTCGCCCAGTGCAACAGCCGCTTGTGGCGCGACAAGCTGGGACAGATCTCCCTGGGCACCACCACGCTGTTCTGGGGGGTATCTGGCAACCTGCGCTACATCGTGCTGGCCTGGGCGGCCGCGGCCCTGGGCTACTCCACCACGCAGGCCTCGTCGCTGGTGGGCGTGGTGGCCATCGGCACCGCCGCAGGCGCCGTGCTGGCTTCGATGACGATGAAGCTGGACCGTGCCACCAGCGTCATTCCCATGGGCATTGCGATGGGCCTGCTGGTCATCCTGATGAACTTCATCTCCAACGTCTGGATCGCAGCGCCCTTCCTGCTGGCGCTGGGCGCGCTGGGCGGCTTCCTGGTGGTGCCGATGAACGCGCTGCTGCAGCACCGCGGTCACAACCTGATGGGCGCCGGCCGCTCCATTGCCGTGCAGAACTTCAACGAGCAGGCTTGCATCCTCGGCCTGGGGGCCTTTTATGTAGGGATGACGAAGTTCGGGTTGTCTGCCTTCGGCGCCATCACCATCTTCGGCATCGTGGTGGCGGGAACGATGTGGGTGATCGGCCGCTGGCACCGCAGCAACTGCGTCCACCACAAGGACGAGGTCGACCGCCTGCTGGCCATCGCACGCGCTGACCCTCACTGAAAGGCGGCGCTCAGATGACAGAACCCTTCCGGCCTGCCGTTGGGGGTGCTGAAGCCGCGACCCCGTCAGGTCACACCCTGTGGCCGGCGGCGGCGCTGGTCTTCAACGCCGTCACCTGGGGCGTGTCCTGGGGGCCGTTCCGGTGGCTGCAGGAGCGAGGACTGCATTCCTTGTGGGCCACCGTGATGATCTACGCGGTGGCGGTGCTGCTGATCACCCTGTGGCGCCCGCAGGCCTGGGGGCACTTGTGGCGAACGCGCTCCCTGTGGTGGCTGGTGCTGGCCTCTGGCGCCACCAACGCCGCCTTCAACACCGCCGTCACCATTGGCGACGTCGTGCGCGTGGTGCTGCTGTTCTACCTGATGCCGCTGTGGGCCGTGGTGCTGGCGCGCGTGCTGTTGGGCGAACGCCTCACGGAGCTGGCTGCCGTGCGGGTGGTGCTGGCGCTGGCGGGCGCGGCCATCGTGCTGTGGCCCGCTGACGGCTCGGCCTGGCCGGTGCCCACCACCGTGGCCGAAGGTCTGGCTCTGGCCGGCGGCTTCACGTTTGCGCTGAACAACGTGATGCTTCGACGAGAAGCGCACCGGCCCGAGAGCGCTCGGGCCCTGGCTATGTTTGCGGGCGGCACCCTGGTATCGCTGGGGGCTGCGGTGGCGCTGGGCGCCATGGGCAGTGTGCCCTGGCCGCCACCGCCGGCATCAGGCTGGGTGACCGGCCTGCTGGCCTTGGCGGCGGTGTTTCTGGCAAGTAACCTGGCGCTGCAGTACGGGTCGGCCAGGCTGCCCGCCAACGCCACCGCGGTGATCATGGTCAGCGAGGTGCTGTTCGCCTCGGCCTCTGCGGTGGCCCTGGGAGCCGGCTCCATCAGTTGGAGCCTGGCCGCAGGTGGCACGCTGATCCTGGGTGCATCCTTGCTGGCCGCCCGGCGGCGGTGAGCCGGAAGACCGCCCGTGCTCAGGAGCGCCGGTCTGACCGGCGCGCTGATGGCGGGGCGCCCAATTCGTCACCCTGGCGACGGCCCAGGGCGGTCGACCTGACGGGACGCCCATCCTGGGGAGGCAGCAACTGCCCGCGGGGCAGGGGCAGCGCCGTCGCTTCTGTGAACAAGGGTGCAGGGCCGGTCTCGCGGGACCCCCGAGCCTCCAACAAATCCAGTTCGTGCAGCACCTTGGAGGGCTCCAAGGGACGCATCAGCCAGGCTTGGGCACCCGGCGGAGCCTGAGACCCCACGAACACCGCACTGCGAAGGCGCCGCGCGGCACGCACCGCCTCAAGATACCCAGGGCTGTCCGTATCCACCACTGCAAAGCGGCAGTTCTGCAATTCCTCAACCAGGGTGTAGCCCACCTCACGGCGCTCGGAGACCTTGAACGCAAAGGCCAATGCACTGCGCTCAAAGTCGTCAAAGCCCAAGAGGGCCACGGGATGCATTTCTGACATGAACGAGGTTGGCTGCGGTCAAGGCCCACGCACCACGCACCACGCAGATCTTCAGCAATGAGCTTGACCTCATGCACAGGTCTGCGCGGCACCAGCTGGATTATTTCATTATCGTCCCGCAAGCATGCGGGACGGAGGTGGATGCTGGGCGGGTTGCTAACGGGCCGCAGTCCGTCGCGCGTCAGCAAGGCCTGGCAGCGCAGATAGGATGCGCACTTTCATCCGCCACGCGCGGCCAGCGCGTGCCCAGCCCATGTTTCAACACCTCGAGCCTTACGCCGGCGACCCCATCCTCAGCCTGAACGAAGCCTTTCAGAAGGACCCCCGAAAGGACAAGATCAACCTGTCCATCGGCATCTACTTCGACGCCGCCGGGCGCATCCCGGTGTTGGACTGCGTGCGCCAGGCCGAGGCGCATATGCTGGCCGACAGCGCACCCAAGTCCTACCTGCCCATCGAGGGTTCAGCGGCAGCCCGGTCTGCAGTGCAATACCTGCTGTTCGGCGCCGGCCACGAGGCGGTGACCAGTGGCCGGGTGGCCACGCTTCAGACCGTGGGCTCCAGCGGCGGGCTGAAGGTGGGCGCCGATTTCCTCAAGCGCTGGTTCCCCGACAGCGCCTTGTGGGTGAGCGACCCCACATGGGACAACCACCGCGCCATGTTCGAGGGCGCCGGCGTCACGGTGCACACCTACCCCTACTACGACGCCGCCACGGGCGGGCTGAAGTTCGATGCCATGCTGCAGACGCTGCGCGGCCTGCCCGCGCGCAGCATCGTGCTGCTGCACGCCTGCTGCCACAACCCCACGGGCGTGGACCTCACGCGCGCTCAGTGGGAAGCGCTGATCCCGGTGCTGCGCGAGCGTGAACTGCTGCCCTACCTGGACTTGGCCTACCAGGGCTATGGCGACGGCATCGAGGAAGACGCCTTCGCCGTGCGGGCCCTGGCCTCGGCGGGCTTGAGCTTCTTCGTCGCGAACTCGTTTTCCAAGAGCATGAGCGTGTACGGCGAGCGCGCTGGGGCGCTGAGCGTGGTCTGCGCCGACGCGGCGCAGGCTGACTTGGTGCTGGGCCAGATGAAGGCGACCGTACGGCGCAACTACTCCAGCCCCGCCATCCACGCAGCCGGCATCATCAGCCGTGTGCTGACCGACGCGGCACTGCGCGCCTCCTGGGAGACGGACGTGGCCGCGATGCGCGAGCGCATCCTGGCCATGCGCAAATCCCTGCACGGAGTGCTGAGCGCGCGCCTGCCCGGGCGCGACTTCAGCTACTTCCTGACCCAGCGCGGCATGTTCAGCTACACCGGCTTGAGCGCGGCGCAGGTGGACCGCCTGCGCGAGGAGTTCGGTGTGTACCTGGTGCGCTCGGGGCGCATGTGCATTGCCGGGCTGAACAACGGCAACGTGGAGCGCACGGCCCAAGCGATGGCTACCGTGCTGGGCTGAAGACCACGGGCGTCAGCGCCAGGCTCTACCCCACAACCCGGGCGGCGCCCACTCAGCCTCGAAGCCCGCCCTGCAGATGAGCGGCAAAGGCGTCTGCCGGCAGCGGCCTGCCGAACAGATAGCCCTGAGCCTCATCGCAGCCCAGGGACTTCAGCGTCTGGAGTTGCTCGGGCGACTCCACGCCTTCGGCCACCGCCCGCATGCCCAGCCCGTGGGCCAGGGCAATGGCGGCACGCGTGACGCTCAAGGCTTCGTCCTGAGGCAGGCGGCCAACGAAGGAACGGTCCACCTTCAAGGCCTGGGCCGGCACGCGGTGGATGAGCGACAGCGAGGACGTGCCCGTGCCGAAGTCGTCGATGGCCATGCGCACGCCGAGCTCCTGCAAGCGCGCGAGCAGGACATCGGCCCGGCCATGCTGCGCCGTGATCATGGCTTCAGTGAGCTCCAGCTCGATGGCCGAGGGCTCGATGCCATACCGCTCCAACGCACTGCTCACATCGTCGAACAGCACATCACTGACCAGCTGATGGGCTGACAGGTTGATGGCGCAGCGCGGAGGTTGCAAGCCCGCATCGCGCCAGCGGCGCAGCTGCCGACAGGCGGCATCCAGCACCCAGCGCCCCAGCTGCAGGATGAGGCCGCGCTCCTCCGCCAGGACGACAAACTCGCTGGGGGGCACCGGTCCGCGCTGCGGGTGGTCCCAGCGCACCAGCGCCTCCATGCCCGACAGGGCGGCCGTGCCCAGCTCCACGCGCGGCTGGAAGTGCAGCTCCAGGCCTCCGGAGGCGAAGGTCTGGCGCAAGTCCAGCTCCAGCGCCAGCTGCCTCGCCACGTTGCGGGCCAGGTCGCCCGTGTAGAAGCGCACCTGGTTCTTACCCTCCTGCTTGGCCAGGTACATGGCCGCATCGGCCTGTTCCACCAAGTGTCGTGCCTGCGTGCTGTCCTCGGGGTACAGCGCAATGCCGATGCTGCCGCGCACCGACAGCTCCCGCTCCTGAAAGGCGATGGGCTGGCTGATGGCATTCAGCAGCTTGTGACCCACCAGCGACAACCCGGCCGGCGTGGCCTTGCCCTGCAGCAGGGCGACAAACTCGTCGCCCCCGAGGCGGGCCACGAAGTCGCTCTCGCGCAGCTCCGAACGCAGGCGTGAGGCGGTGGCCTTGAGCACCTCGTCGCCCGCGGCATGGCCATGGGCGTCGTTGATCTGCTTGAAACCGTCCAGATCGATGAAGCACAGGCCGAAGTGCCCGTCGCTGCGACGGGCGCGCGCGACGGCGCGGTCGAGCTCCTCGATGAACTGAGCGCGGTTGGGCAGGCCGGTGAGCACGTCAAAGCGCGCCATGAGGGCCAGTTGGCGCGATGCC
>CAYSOD010000247.1:0-6240 GCA_964432385.1 uncultured Rubrivivax sp. | reverse complement strand
GCCGGGGCTGTGATCGAGCACCACGGCTGAAGTGTCGATGCCACTACCTGCTTGCAGCGGCAGGCAGGTTCTCATTGGAACTGATGACACTGAGGAGATGCTGATACGTCGCACGCACGAGCGCCTGCTCGTGAACGATGGACTCCGGCGAGTCCTGTTCAGCCCGGGTTCACCACCGACCGGGGCGTGCGACCCTGCGCGAAGTCGACGATGCAGCCCAGGCCCTCGCGGGCGATGGCGTCAAAGCATTCGTCGGTCCAGCACAGGGCATGCGGGGTGAGGATCACCTGGTCCATGGTCAGCAGTGGGTTGTCCGGTGCCACCGGCTCCTGCTCGAAGACGTCCAGCCCGGCCCCGGCGATGGTGCCGTTGCGCAGCGCTTCGATCAGCGCGGCCTCGTCGGCCACGGGGCCTCGCGCCATGTTGATGAAGAAGGCCTCGCGTTTCATCAGGCTGAAACGGCGCTCGTTCATCAGGTGCCGTGTCTCGGCGTTGAGCAGGCAGGTGGCCACCACGAAGTCGCACTGGGGCAGCATCTCGTCCAGCGGCACCGGTTCCGCTCCCAGGGCCCGGATCGCGGCGGGGTCGGCATAAGGGTCAGCCGCCAGCATGCGCCAATCAAAGGGCCGGGCCAGGGCGAGAAGTTCGCGTCCGATGCCGCCCGCGCCAATGACGCCCAGTGTGCGGGTGGTCAGCCCCAGGCCCATGTGGCCGGTGCGCTCATGCCAGCGGCCGGCGCGGATCAGCCGGTCCTTGGCGAACAGGCGCCCGGCCAGCGCGAAGATGAGCGTCAGGCTGGCCACGGCCACGGGGCGGCGCACGGCCACGGGGGTGTTGGTGACGGTCACGCCCTTGGCGGCCAGCGCGGGCACGTCCACCGAGTCGTAACCCACCCCGTGGCGCGCCACGATGCGCACCCGGCAGTCGGCCCGCCCGACGCTGGCCGCAGTGACCAGTGGGGAGTTGACGTACAGGCCGTCGTAGCGCGCGGCCACGTCGGGCGTGATCTCGCTGAGTGACTCGGGCAGGTACTCCCACTCGATGTCGCTCTGGCTGGTCAGCACCTCCAGCGCGCCCATCCCGAAGGAGGGAGCGCCGCTGGGGGTGAGCAGGTCCCGGGTCAATCCAACGCGAAAAGCCATGTCAGTTCCTGATTCGGTGGGTCGGTGGGTCAGTTGTCGTTGGCCGCGGCGTGGTCCGCCAGGCGCTTGGTGGCCTCGGCCAGCAGGCCCACGTCGGTGCCCACGGCCAGCATGGTGTAACCCATGGCCTTGACGCGGTCCACCCAGGCCGGGTCCGTGGCCATGAAGCCGGCCACCTTGCCGTGGCGCTTGGCCACGTCGGCCACGTGCTGCATGGCTTGCAAGAACGTCGGGTTGTCGAACTGTGCCGGGATGCCCATGAAGTTGGACAGGTCGAAGTGGCCCACCCACAGCACGTCGATGCCGTCCACGGCGGCGATCTCTTCCACCGAGGCCAGGCCACGTTCGGTCTCGATCTGGGCCACCACCAGGGTGCGCTCGTTGGCGATGCGCAGCTTGTCCGCGACGCTGCCGCCCTGGTAATCGCACTGCGCAAAGCCAAAGCCCGCACCGCGCCGGCCGTGCGGGGGGTAACGGCAGGCCTGCACGATGTTGCGCGCCTGCTCGGCGGACTCCACCATGGGGATCATGACGCCGCGTGCGCCCAGGTCCAACGCCCGGGCCAGCCAGGTGTATTCGCCGCGCGGCACGCGCACCATGGGCTCGATGGGCAGGCCGCGGCAGGTGGAGAACAGCCACTTCAGCGTCTCGAAGCCCAGGCCCGTGTGCTCCATGTCGTAGAAGACGAAGCGGCAGCCGGCGTTGGCCAGGATGGCGGACATGCCAGGCGAGAAGAACTCGAAGGTCATGGCCCCGACGACGGTCTGGCCGTCCATCAGGGGCTTCTTGATGAGATTGGGTTTCAAGGGCTTGGTCCGTCAGTTGAGGGGTGTGGCGGCTGGCTCAAAGCACATCACGAGGTTGCCAGCCGGGGCGGGTTTTCGAGCAGGGGGTTTACACGGGTTGGAGGGCAGTGGTGGGGCGCCCTAGAGTCCGACGGCCAGAGGCGGGGCCTGGCCTCAAACAAGACGGTGGCCCGTGGCGGTACGGCCGCTGCCGCCCCGATGGGCCTACCAGATGAAGCAGACGACACCACCCATTGAGGTGGGCCCGTGCGGCTCACACCCCTTCGATGATGCGGATTTCCCGCTCGACGTTGCCCGTTCCCAGCGCAGCCAGGGCTTCCTGGTAGGCCGGGCTGCTGTAGGCCGCCTGCGCCGCCGCCAGGCTGTCGAACTCGATCAGCACGGTGCGCTGCATCAGACCGGCCTCCTTCACCTCCACGGGCACGCCCCGCGCCAGGAAGCGGCCTCCAGCGGCTGCGATGGCCGGGCCCGCCAACTTGGCGTAGGCGGCCAGTGCGTCGGGGTTGTGAATCTGGCGGTAGGCGCTGACCCAGTAGGCCTTGGGCATGATGTACTCCTTCACGGGCTGAAACCCAGACATCATCCCAAATCGCCCGGCGTGACGTCCACACAGGAAAACCCATGATCGACGACCTTCCTCCCATCCGCACCGCCTCCGTGCAGCGCCCCGACCCCGCCCAGGTGGAAGCCTTGCGCGGCACGCCCACGGGCTTCATCGTGGACGCCCTGGGCGGCAGCGGCGCGCTGGACTACCGGCTCAAGCCCGCCATCGCCGAGCAGGTCGCCTTCTGCGGCGTGGCGCTGACCTGCCATGCCGGCCCGGCCGACAACCTGGCCCTCATCCACGCGCTGGCCTCGGTGCAACCGGGCGACGTCATCGTGTCGGCCACTGACGGCCACACGGGCTGCGCCATCACGGGCGATCTGGTGCTGGGCATGGCGCGCAACAGCGGCGCGGTGGGCTTTGTGACCGACGGTTGCGTGCGCGACCTGGTGGGCATCCGGCAGGTGGGCCTGCCCGCCTGGGCGATGGGCGTCACACCCAACTCGCCCAACCGCAGCGGCCCGGGCACGGTGGGCTTTCCCATCCAGGTGGCGGGGCTGCGCGTGTGCAGCGGCGATGTGGTGCTGGCCGATCTGGACGGCGTGGTGGTGGTGCCGCAGGAGCGCCTGGCCGAGGTGCTGGAGCGGCTGCCGGCCATCCGCACGGCTGAGGCCGCGGCCGACGCCGCCGTCCGCGCCGGGGCCACGCGGCCTTCGTTCCTGAAGTGATGGCCGCCGAAAAGAGCGTCTCCCAGCCTGCACCTGCTGTCTGCACCCCCGCCCGATGAGCCCTCCGCCGCAAACCCTGCGCACCGCCCACAGCGTGGCGGTGCTGCGCGCACTCGCACGACAGGCCTTGCCGCGCCCGCTGTTCGACTTCATTGACGGCGCCGCTGAGGACGAATGGACGCTGCGCGCCAACGAGTCGGCTTTCGACGACTGGGCCGTGCTGCCACGCCCGCTGGAGGGAGCGGCGCAACGCGACCTGTCGGTCACGCTCTTCGGCCAGCGCCTGGCCTCACCCGTGCTGGTGGGGCCGACCGGCCTGGCGGGCCTGTTCTGGCCCCAAGGCGAGATCGCCACCGCGCGCGCCGCGGCCGAGCGCGGCACGGTGTACTGCCTGAGCCATGGCTCGGTATGCACGCTGGAGGCCCTGGCCCAGGCCGCGGAGCACAGTCATGGCGCCAAGCAGGCCGCTCGGCGCTGGATGCAGGTCTTCATCTACAAGGACCGCGCCTTCACCCGCGAGCTGGTCGACCGGGCGCGCCAGGCCGGCTACGGCGCCGTGGTGGTGACCATCGACAACCAGCTGCTCGGCAAGCGAGAGCGCGATCTCGTCAACGGTTTTTCCATTCCACCGCGCTTCGGCCCGCGCCAGTGGCTGGCGTTTGCCAGCAAGTTCCCCTGGTGGTGGCGCATGCGCGGCGAGCTGGACCGCATCACCTTCGGCAATTACGTGCGCGAGAACTCGCGAGAGACCGTGGCCGGTCTGGCCGGGCGCATGGCCTCCATGCTGGACCCGGCGATGAACTGGGACGACATCGCCGCCGTGCGCCGCCAGTGGGACGGGCCGTTGCTGATCAAGGGCCTGCTGCACCCCGAAGACGCACGCCGAGCGGTGCAGGCGGGGGTGGACGGTGTCATCGTCTCCAACCACGGTGGTCGCCAGCTGGATGGCGCACTGCCGAGCCTGCGGGCTTTGCCTGCCGTGGTGCAGGCCGTGGACGGGCGGATCCCCGTGCTGCTGGATGGCGGCGTGCGTCGCGGCGGCGATGTCTTCAAGGCTTTGGGGCTGGGCGCCACGGCGGTGCTGATCGGCCGCCCGCACCTGTGGGGCCTGGCCGTGGCCGGGCAGGCCGGTGTGGCCCATGTGCTCAAGACCCTGGACGATGAACTTGACCGGGTGATGGGCTTGGCGGGCGTGCACGCGGCAACCCAGATCGGACTTTCCGGGTTGGTGGTGCCGGCCCAGGGACACTGAGCCGCTACGGCGCACCGACGTTCCTCACCGCCACCCTTTTCACCATGACCGGGCAGGCCCCGCGCATACCATGCGTTGCCTTGCCAAACCGGTTGCACATCGAAGGCTCAAGCGCCATGCGCACCACCATCTACGCCGCTCGTCACATCCTGACCATGAACCCTTCGCGCCCTGAGGCCACGCATGTGGCGGTGCGGGACGGGCGCATCCTGGGGGTGGGGCCGCTGGAGGACCTGGCGGGTTGGGGGCCTTTTGAGCTGGACGAGCGCTTTGCCGACCGCGTGCTGATGCCCGGCCTGGTGGAAGGCCACAGCCATTTGATGGCAGGCACCTTCTGGCGCTTCACCTATTGCGGCTACTTTGATGTGCGCGACCCGCAAGGCCGCACCGTGTCCGGTTCGCCTTCGCTGGAGGCCGTGGTGGAGGCCCTGTCCACTCGAGCTGGGACGATGGACGACCCGGCCGCGCCGCTGGTGGGCTGGGGCTTCGACCCCATCTACTTCGGCCAGCGCCGCTGCAACCGCCATGACCTCGACCGCGTGGGCAGCCACCGGCCCGTGGGTGTGATGCACGCCAGCGGGCACATCCTGAACGTCAACACGGCCGCGCTGGAAAAGGCCGGGCTGCTGCGCACGGGCATCGAGCACCCCGGCATTCCGCTCGGGACCGACGGCCTGCCCACGGGCGAACTCAAGGGGCCGGATGCCATGGGGCCGGCCCTGACCGTGGTGGGCTTGAGCCGCTCCTTTCTGGGCGGGGACGAGTTCGGCATCCGCGCTTTCGGGCAGCTCGCGGTGCGCGCTGGCGTGACCACCGCCACCGACCTGGCCGCCACGCTGGGCGACGGCGAGGTGGACGAGCTGTTGCGGGTGACGGGCGAAGACAGCTACCCCTTGCGCATCGTGCCGTTGCTGCGGCTTATCGGCATGACCCCGGCGGACGCCGTGCAGCGCGCCAGGGTGCTTCAGACCCGCAGCACCGAGCAGTTGCGTCTGGGCCGCATCAAGGTGGTCGCCGACGGTTCCATCCAGGGCTTCTCGGCCCGCCTGCGCTGGCCGGGCTACTTCAACGGGGCGCCCAACGGGCTTTGGTACACGCCACCCGAGACCGTCCGCCAGGCCTATGCGCTGGCGCTGGCCCAGGGCGTGCAGATCCACACGCACACCAACGGCGACGAGGCCACCGAGATGGTGCTGGACCAGCTGGAGGCCGTGCTGCGTACCCAGCCCGGGCCTGACCACCGCTTCATCCTGCAGCACTGCCAGCTGGCGGACGCGGCGCAGTTCCGCCGCATGAAGGCGCTGGGCATGGGCGTGAACCTGTTTGCCAACCATCACTTCTACTGGGGCGACCAGCACCGTGCAGTGACCGTCGGCCCCGAGCGCGCCGAGCGCATGAACGCCTGCCGGTCGGCGCTGGACACGGGCGTGCCCTTTGCCATCCACTCCGACGCCCCCATCACCCCGCTGGCCCCGCTGTTCACGGCCTGGTGCGCCGTCAACCGGCTCACTGCCTCGGGCCGGGTGCTGGGCGCGCAGCAGCGCATTGGCGTGATGGACGCGCTGCGCGCCGTGACGCTGGGCGCGGCTTGGACGCTGAAGCTGGACGGCGAGATCGGCTCCATCGAGGGCGGCAAGCGAGCCGACTTCTGTGTGCTGGAAGACGACCCCACCGAGGTGGGCCCCGAGCGCCTGAAGGACGTGCGGGTGTGGGGCACGGTGCAAGGCGGCCGCGTGTTCCACGCGCCGTGAGCGCAGCGACGCCCGCC
>CAYSOD010000246.1:0-6242 GCA_964432385.1 uncultured Rubrivivax sp. | reverse complement strand
GTGCGAGTGGACTTTGCCGACGGCTTTGGCCTCATCCGCGGCTCCAACACCACGCCCGTGCTGGTGCTGCGCTTCGAGGGCCACACGCCCGAGGCGCTGCACCGCATCGAGCACGACTTCATGGCTGCGCTCAAGGCCGTGAAGCCTGACGCGGCGGTGCAGGCTGCCGCGCATTGAGCACTTGGGCTGTTGGGACGTCATCGCGCACTTCACCTCGTTTGGCGCGACGAGCCCGCTGGCCCCGGTGGCTTGAGTTTCAGACGCTTCAGCGGACATCGTTTTCTCGCCGTCTTCTCTCAGGTACCCGTTGGCACGGCTGATCTACTCCACCCTGCTGCGCTTGGCGCTGCCCCTGTGGCTGGCGCGGCTGTGGTGGCGAGGCCGGCGCGAGCCGGGTTATCGGCAGCACCTCGGTCAGCGTCTGGGGCTGGGGCCTGCGCAGCCGCCCGGTGCGCTGTGGGTCCATGCGGTATCGCTTGGCGAGACGCGCGCCGCAGCGCCCTTGGTGGCTGCGCTGCGCGAGCAACTGCCGGGCGTGCCCCTGTTGCTCACGCACGGCACGGCCACGGGTTGGGAGGCGGGAGCAGCGCTGCTGCAACCGGGGGACCGCCAGGCCTGGTTGCCCCTTGACACGCCCGGCGCGGCACGGCGTTTCTTCGACTGCCAGCGCCCGGCACTGGGCTTGCTGATGGAAACCGAGGTATGGCCCAACCTCCAGGCGCAGGCCGAGAAGGCCGGCGTGCCCATGGTGCTGGCCAACGCGCGGCTGAGCGAGCGCAGTGCCGCCAAGGGCCGGCGCCTGCAGCGCCTCATGCGCCCGGCCCTGGCCGCGATGCGCTGCGTGCTGGCGCAGACCGAAGCAGATGCCCAGCGCCTGCGCGCTATGGGTGCGCGCGATGTGCGGGTGATGGGCAACCTGAAGTTCGACCTGATGCCGCGCGAGGACCTTCTGGCCCAGGGGCAGCGATGGCGGCAGGCGCTGGCCCGCCCGGTGGTGCTGGCGGCCGTGACGCGTGAGGGGGAGGAGCAAGCCCTGCTGCAGGCGTGGTGCGCCCAGTACGGCAATGCTGGGCGCGCCACGGGCCCCGCGGCGGACGGCGGCGACGCGCCCGGTGGAGCTCACCGCGTGCAGGCGCGGCCGCCGCTGCTGGTGATCGTCCCTCGCCACCCGCAGCGCTTTGACGAGGTGGCTGGACTGGTCACGGCTGCGGGTCTGAAGCTCGCGCGGCGCAGTGCGTGGGGGGCCTTGGCGCCCGACGTGCCGCCGTCTGACGCTCAAGCCTTCGATGTCTGGTTGGGCGACACGCTGGGCGAGATGTCGCTGTACTACGGCCTGGCCGACGCCGCGCTGCTGGGCGGCAGCTTCGAGCCGCTGGGAGGCCAAAACCTGATCGAAGCTCTGGCCTGCGGTTGCCCCATGGTCGTGGGGCCGCACACCTTCAACTTTGCCGAGGCCGCCGAGGGTGCGATTGCTGCCGGTGCGGCACAGCGGGTGCCAGACCTCCCCGGCGCCCTCACCTGTTTGCAGCAGTGGCTGTCCCCAGACCAGGCACAAGCCCACCAAGCGCGCTCCACGGCCGGCTGCCAGTTCGCCACCGCCCACCGCGGCGCCGCCCAGCGCATGGCCGATTCAGTGGTCAGGGTCTGGAAGTCGCGTCAAGACTGAATCACACCGGTGTTCCGCCGATGTTTGGTGGCATTTTTGCTACCATTTTGAGATGAAAGTCGTGGTCATCGACACCAACGTCTTCGTCAGTGCGTGCCTGGGCCAGGGCGCCCCGGCAGATGTCGTCCGGGCATGCATCAAGGGGGTGCTAAGACCGGTGATGGGCGCGGCTCTGTACCTGGAGTACGAGGACGTGCTGCGTCGACCGTCCCCGTTCAGGAACAGTCGCCTCGATGCCCAGGAGCGCGAGGATCTGTTCGACGTCTTCCTCGCCTGCTGCACATGGAGACGCGTGTACTACGGGTGGCGACCGAACCTGACCGACGAAAGCGACAACCATGTGGTGGAACTGGCTGTGGCAGCCCAAGCCTCAGCAATCATCACGGGCAATGCGCGGCACCTGAGGACGGGCGAACTGAAGTTTCCGACCATTCTTGTACTGGATCCCAAAACCTTCTTGCAGGAGTTGAAATCATGAGCGCACTGACTTTGCGGTTGCCCGATGACAAGCATGACCGCTTGCGGGCACTGGCCAAGAGTCGCGGCACCACGGTCAATCGGCTGTTGGATGAAGCCGCCACGCTGATGATCAGCGAGTTCGATGCAGAGACCCGATTCAGACTGCGTGCGGCCCGTGGCGCCGGCCAGACTGATCACGCTCTTGCACTCCTCGACAAGGCCCAGGGCAGGCTTGATCCGACTTGAGGCCTCCCGAAACGGGAGCGGCTGCACCGACGCGTCAGCCTGGTGGTGCCCGCAAATGCCTCTTGCTGCGGCAAGCTGCGGCCGTGAGTCAGGGCTCCAGCAGCGCGTTGACGGAGGCCACGTCGGCCGGCGTCAGCTGGCCGGACGCCAGCCGCAGTCTCAGCCCCCCCAGGATCACGTCGTAGCGGGCCTTGGCCAGGTCGCGCCGGGTCTGGAAGAGCTGGGTTTGGGCGTTGAGCACGTCCAGGTTCACCCGCACGCCCACCTTGTAGCCCAGTTGCGTGGCCTCCAGGGCCAGCTGTGACGAGGACTCCGCGGCCTCCAGCGCCTTGACCTGGGCCAGGCCCGATTGCACGCCGAAAAAGGCCTGCCTTGTGGCTTGGGCCACCGAGCGCCGGGCCGCGTCCAGGTCATTGCGTGACTTGTCTTCCAGCGCCAGGGTTTCCTTGATGCGGTTCTGCGTGGCCCCGCCCGTGTACAGCGGCCAGTTCAGCTGCACGCCCACCGTGGCGGACTTGGTGATGCCCGGCAGGCTGGCCGAGCTACCGCTGGAGCGCGTGGCCCCCACCGAGCCCACGGCGTCCACCGTGTAGGCCTCGGCGGCGCGCGCCTTCTGGGTTTCCAGCCGCGCCACGTCCAGCCCCAGCCGCGCCTTGCGCACGCTGGGGTGGGCGCCATCGGCCAGGTTGGCCCAGGCCTCGGCGTCGCTGGGCGCTGGCGCCGGCAGCGCCGCGCCTTTGCCCAGGCCCTTGGGGGCCACGCCACTGCGGCCGACCAACTGGTCCAGCGCGATACGCTTGGTGCGCAAGTCGTTCTCCGCGGCGATCTCCTGCGCCGTGGCCAGGTCGAAACGGGCCTGTGCTTCCCGCGTGTCGGTGATGGTGGCGGTGCCCACCTCAAAATTACGCTTGGCCGAAGCAAGCTGCTCGGTGATGGCCGCCTTGCTCGCACGCGTGGTGGCTAACGCGTCCTGCGCCGCCAGCACGTCAAAGTAGGCTTGGCTCAGGCGCACGATCAAGTCCTGTTCCACGGCCTCGAGGTCAGCCTGCGCCAACTGCACGGCCTTGCGCGACTGCTCGATGGCGGGGGCTGCGCCCTTGTTGATCAGCGGGTACTTGCCGCTCATCGTGGCACCCAGGGCGTTGTTGTCGCCCGTGCCCACCCGCGGCGCGTCGGACAGGGTCATGGAGGCGCTGCTGCTCAGCGAAGCTGAAGGCCGCAGCAAGGCGTCGGCCTGGGCTGCACGGAACTCGGCCGACTGGGCCTGTGCTTTGGCGCTGAGGTAGGCCGCGTCGTAAGCGCGTGCGGCGTCGTACAACTCCTGCAGGCTCTGGGCCCAGGCGGGCAGGCCCGCGCCGGCCAGCAGCAGCGACAAAGGTGCGATCAGTTGACGAGGAAGTCGCGGAGGCCGCATGCGGGAGTCCTTTCGGGGAGGGCGAAGCGGGTTTGTAACCGATGCGGCGCTGCCGTTCAGAACTTGAAGCGGCTGGGCTCAGGGAAGTTCAGCAGGCGTGGCGCTACCGTATCGAACAGGTCCACGTGCGAGAAGGCCTGGTCACCGCTGCGCGTGAACAGCCGGGCCCGCATGATGGGCTCCTGGCCCACGATGGCCAGCAGCCGCCCGCCCGTCTTGAGCTGCGACAGCAAGGCTTGCGGCACCTCGGCCACCGAGCCGGAAAGAATGATGGCGTCGTAAGGGCCATCTTGCGCCCACCCTGCGTTGCCATCGGCGTGCAGCACCCGGGCGTTGTCCACGTCGGCCTGGCGCAGGTTGTGCTGAGCCTGGGCGGCCAGCTCGGCCTTGATCTCCAGGCTGGTGACGTCGCCCGCCATCCCCGCCAGCAGGCAGGCCATGAAGCCCGAGCCCGCCCCGATCTCCAGCACGCGGTCGGTGGGCAGCAGGCGCAACTCCTGCAGCATGCGCGCTTCCACGCGGGGCTCCAGCATGCAGGCGCCCTGCGGCGCGCCGTCGAGCAGCGGCACTTGCGTGTCCACGAAGGCCAGGGCCTGGTGGGCCGCGGGGACGAAGTCTTCCCGGTGTACACGCGCCAGCAGCGCCAGCACCCCAGGCTCGAGCACGTCCCAGGGGCGGATCTGCTGCTCGATCATGTTGAAGCGGGCCTGTTGGACGTTCATGGTGCGGTGGTTGGGTGTGCAGGGTGGAGGGCAGCGACGGCTGCTGGTGGGCAAGCCGCTCTGCGCGGTCAGGCCGGGATTTTAGGTTCGGCCCTGTCCGCCGCCTGACGAGAACAGCCGGCGGCACCAGGCGCCCAGGTCGTCGAGGTAGACGTAGATCACGGGCACCACCACGAGCGTCAGCAGCGAGGACGTGATCACCCCTCCGATCACGGCCTGGCCCATGGGCGCGCGCTGCTCGCTGCCCTCGGTCAGCGCGAAGGCCAGCGGCACCATGCCGAAGATCATGGCCAGCGTGGTCATCAGGATGGGCCGCAGGCGTACGCGCGCTGCCTCCAGCAAGGCCGCGCTGCGCTCCATGCCCTCTTGCCGCGCTCGGTTGGCAAAGTCCACCAGCAGGATGGCGTTCTTCGTCACCAGCCCCATGAGCATGATCACACCGATGATGGAGAACATGTTGAGCGTGCTGCGCCACATCAGCAGGGCCAGCAGCACGCCGATGAGTGTGAGTGGCAGCGAGGCCATCAAGGCCACCGGTTGCAGGTAGCTGCGGAACTGCGAGGCCAGGATCATGTAGATGAAGATCACGGCCATGGCCAGCGCCGATACGGCGTAGCTGAAGCTTTCCTGCATGTCCTTGGTGGAGCCGCCGAAGCGGTGGCCGTAGCCCGGGGGCAGGGCGGTCTCGTCCAGGATCTTGCGGATGTCGGCCGACACCTCGCCCAGCGAGCGGCCTGCGGTGTTGGCCGTGATCTCCACCTCGCGGTTTAGATCGCGCCGGTTGATCTGGTTGGCCCCCAGCCCCAGGCGCAGATCGGCCACCTGCGACAGCCGCACCACCCGCGGAGAGCCGTCGGCCGCCGTGCCCACCGTCAAGCCCAGGCGGGCCAGGTCGTCCACCGAGTCGCGGCTTGGTGGGGCCACGCGCACCTTGATGTCGTGCGTCTGGTCCGCCCCTGAGCGCCACTGCCCCACGGTCTCGCCGGCCACCAGGGTGCGCAGCGTGCTGGTGATGGCGCCCACGGACAAGCCCGCGTCGGCCGCGGCGTCGCGCCGCACTTCCACGGCCACGATGGGCTTGTTGGCCTTCATGCTGGTGTCCAGATCGATCAGCCCCGGGATCTGCCGCATGCGTGCCGTCAGGGCGTCGGTCAGACGCTGCAGTTCCTTCAGATCAGAGCCCTGAATAGACAGCGACACAGGCTTGGAGCCGCTCACGCCGTCCAGCAGGCCCACATGGGTGACCGTGATGCCTGGCACCGAGGCCAGGCGCTGGCGCAGCGGCACCGACATCTGGTCCACGTTGCGCTGGCGGTCCTTGCGGTCCACCAGCCGCACGTAGACGCTCGCATAGATGCGGCCCTGGGCCTGGCCGGTGTTGATGGTGGTGACCGTGTAGCGCACTTCGGGCAGCTCGCGCAGGATGGCGTCCACCTGCTTCGCTCGGGCCTCGGTCACCTCCACCGACGAACCCACTGGCGTGTAGAAGCTCACCGAGGTTTCCGAGTAGTCGGCCTTGGGAATGAACTCCGTGCCCATCAGCGGCACCAGCGCCAGGCTGCCCACCAGGGTGGACACGCCCAGCGCCACGGTGGCGAGCTTGTGGCGCAGCGACCAGCCGAGTACCGCCACGTAGCCGTCGCCCAGGCGGTGCTGTGCACGGTCAAACCAGTGCGTGATGCGGCCCAGGGTGTGGTCGTAGAAGGACCGCGGCACGAAGGGCTGACCTTCGCGG
>CAYSOD010000245.1:0-6261 GCA_964432385.1 uncultured Rubrivivax sp. | reverse complement strand
TCAAGCGCGCACCGGCAGAGATCCTCGCAGACCTCCCCGTCGACCTGCCACGGCCACGGGTGGTGGACGAAGTGCTCACCACGCCCGCCTTCACGCAGCTGTACGACCGCATCCGGAGGATGATCCGATGAGCGCGCCGTCCGGTTCCATGCGTCCCGCGGCCAGCAGGGCAGGGCGGCTGGCGGTCCCGGAGGCGTGGCTTGTGATTGGAGGTCGCATTGCCCTGGCACTTGCCCTGCTCTGGGCGTGGGACGCCGGCGCTCGCAAGTTGGGGGACCTGTTTCTCGCAAGGCCGGAAGACATAGCAAGACGCATCCTGGAGATCGCAAGTTCCGGGCAGCTCTGGGCAGACATGCGGGCGACCCTGACCGCAACGGGAGTGGGCTTCGTCATCGGCTGGACGCTCGGCACCGTCCTGCCTCTGCTCCTGTCCGCCTCGAGGCGAGCGACTGCGGCATTCGAGCCGTTCGTGATCGCTTCGATGGGGATCCCGAAGTTCGCATTGGCGCCCCTGCTGATCCTCTGGTTCGGCATCGGTCTGGCCCCCAAGATCGTGATCGTGGCGTTCATGGTCTTCTACATGGTTTTCATCAACACCTTCTCGGGACTGCGTACGGTCGATCGCGGGCTCGTCGACATGGCCCGGGTGGTCGGAGCCTCTCGCGAACAGGTGGCGCGCAGCATTGTCTGGGCCTGGATGCAGCCCTTCATCTTCACCGGGCTGCGGCTCTCCGTGCCGAGGGCCCTGTCGGCGGCCATCGTGGGGGAGTTCCTCGTGGCCGACCGCGGGCTCGGTCATGCCATCGAGAACGCGCGCCAGACGGGTGACACGGTCGGGGTCTTCGCCGGGATCGTGGTCGTCACGCTGCTGGTCCTTGCCCTGAGTGCGGTGCTCAACGCCATCGAGCGGCGTGCCCTCTCCTGGCGACCGGCCATCTCCAACTCACTTTGACGGGATCACACGATGCGGATCACCAGGGTTATCCACGCCGGACACACGTCCTGGGCGGTTCAGACGGCTGACGGACTCCGGCTGCTTGGCCTGGAGCAAGTGCGTGCTGCGATGCTGGGCGATGAGGCCACGCCCAGCTTCAGGACCAGCGATGTCCTGGCACAGGAGGATGTCGTGCTTGCCCCGCCCCTATTGCCAGAAGCCAGCGTCTACTGCGTCGGGCTCAACTACAAGTCCCATGTGGAAGAAGTGGCGCGGGACCTTCCGCCCCAGCCGTCCGTGTTCGTCCGCGTGCACGGCAGCCTCGTGGGACATGGTCAACCCATGGTGCGGCCGAGTGTTTCAGAGCACTTCGACTACGAGGGTGAACTCGCGGTCGTCATCGGTCGACCCGCCAGGCATGCGGTCGAGGATCGCGCATGGTCGCATGTGGCTGGCTTCACCTGCTTCAACGACGGCAGCGTGCGCGACTTTCAGAAGCACTCCGTCACGGCGGGCAAGAACTTCGAGTCCAGCGGCGCCTGCGGGCCCTTCATTGTCACGCTGGATGAAGTGGCCAATCGCGAGAAGCTGCGCTTGAGCACCCGGCTCAATGGCGCTCTGGTCCAGCAGTCGGATACCAGCATGCTGATCTATTCGATTCCGATAATTATCAGCTATCTGTCTTCGATCGTCCAACTGCGAACGGGCGACGTCATTGCAACGGGAACACCGGCAGGGGTGGGCGCGCGGCGCACGCCACCGCTCTGGATGAAAGCCGGGGACCGCATCGAGGTGGAGATCGAAGGCGTAGGGCTGCTTTCCAACGACATCGTGGATGAGCAAGGAGCGACGTCATGAGCGAATTGACCCAGGAGCAGCGACTAGCCCTGAATCTTGACCTGGAACCCATGCGCCTGAGCGAGGTCGTCCTGAAGACCGGGCGCTACGCCGAGATGCGCCTGTGGTACCAGATGGTGCTGGGAGTCGCCCCCTTCTATGAATACGTCCCGAAAGAGAAAGCCATCCCTCTGCCAGGGCAGCCCCAGGAGAGAGCGTCCGACATCCGGCTGTCCTTCTTCCGCGTGTATCTGGAGCATCCCTACGCGCAGGTCGTTGCCTTGTTCGAAATTCCCGGCACCCGCACGGAGGTGCAGGGTGGCGACCCGGGCCTGCACCACATGCAGCTGCGATGTCCTGACATGGGCCAGCTGTTCACGCGGTACGAGCGATTGAAGACGGCGGGGTTGAAGCCCCATCGAACGGCCAACCACGGGCCGGGCACCAGCTTCTACTTCCGTGATCCAGATTCCAACATCGTGGAGATCTCAGCGAACAACTTCGCGACGGTGCAGGAGTACCGTGCCTACTTCGAGTCGGAGTCCTATCAGCGAAACCCGTCTGGCATCGAGATCGACGCGGACGAATACCTGGCGCGATTCAGAGCTGGCACTCCATTGGAAGAACTCGTGAAGATCTGAGCCGTGGCCGCGAACCCGTTCCAGACTTCAGTACTGATCGCTGGTGCGGGGCCTGTTGGCTTGGCATTGGCCTGCGAGCTCGGCTGGCGTGGAATTGAATGCACAGTCATCGATCAGGGCGATGGCGTGGTGAGATTCCCGGCCGGCGAAGCCATTTTCGTGCGCACCATGGAGCATCTCCGCCGATGGGGCATTGCCCCTCGGATTGCGCAATCGCCTTTTCCCGCCGATTACCCGCGCAATGTGGTGTTCCTGACGCGCATCCTGGGCCGTGAAGTGGCCAGGTTCGAGAGGCCGTCGAATGGAAATGCCATCGCCCGCGCCGGTGAACTGAGTCCTGAGGCCCACATGTGGTGTCCCAAGATGTTCTTTGACCCGCTGCTCGCCGACCTTGCCAAGTCACTTCCATCGGTTTCACTCCGCTACGGTGTGACATTGACGGAGTTCGATCAGGACGCTGGCGGAGTCACTGCGCGTGCCAGAAACGCGGTTGGCGATGTGCTGACACTGCAAGCGCAGTACCTAGTGGGATGCGATGGGGGTCGCAGTCTGGTGCGCCGGCAACTCGGCATCGAGTTCGAAGGCAACTTTGCTGAGGGCCACAATTTCAGCATCTACTTCCGTGCACCCGGTCTGCTGCAAAGACAGCCGCATGGTCTTGCCAGCCAGTACCTGACGCTGGCGAGTCGACACCGCTCATCGCTCGCAGCCGTAGATGGCCACGAATTGTGGCGACTTTCGCTCTATGTCGAAGCGGGTGAGGCCGAGAACATCGACCCCATCGCCTGCATCCAGGATGCCTTCGGTGGCCCGGTGGACGTGGAAATCCTGAAGGCGCAGCCATGGTCAGGGCACCGCGTGGTGGCGCGATCCTATCGACGCGACCGTGTCTTTCTGGCTGGCGACGCCGCGCACATGTTGTGGCCCAAGGGGGGCTTTGGCGCCAACACAGGAATCGGGGACGCTGTCGATTTGGGCTGGAAGCTGGCAGCCACGCTGCAAGGTTGGGGTGGTCCGCGGTTGCTGGAGAGTTACGAGGCAGAGCGCAGGCCGATCGCTGTGCGAAACGTGCAGGAAGCCGCCAGCAACCGTGAGGCTGACGGCCTGCTACCTTCGGGCAGTGAACTGGAAGACGAGGGCGTCTTGGGTCAGGTGGCGCGGGAGACGGCTGGGCGGCAGATCCGAGAGACTCGTTGGAAAGAATGGAACACGGTTGGTGTCCAGCTGGGTTACCGGTACGCCAATTCTCCCGTGGTGATCGGTGACGGCACACCTGAGCCGCCTGACAAGCCCACGGAGTACGTGCCGACAACATGGCCGGGCGGACGTGCTCCACATGCATGGCTAGGCGAAGGCCGATCGACCCTGGACGAGTTCGGCCGCGGCTTCGTGCTCGCGCACCGTGGTCGCCACGACGTTCAAGACCTGATTGCCGAAGCTGCGGCGGCTGGTGTGCCTGTAAGAGCCCTGCTGTTGCCGGCAAGCGCCCATGCACTCTATGAGGCCGACCTGGTGCTGGTGCGCCCGGACGGGCACGTTGCGTGGCGAAGTGACACGCTACCGACCGAGTTCCTCACCATCCTGGCTCATGTCACTGGCCAGAACTCAACTACTTTCGCAGGAGAGCACGCATGACGATCCGATCCTGTCTCGCCGCGCTGGCAGCAACCTGCCTCGCCTTACCCGCGATCGCCCAGCAGACGACCTTGGCAGTACCAACGCTGTCATTGACGTTCGCCCACACCTACATCGCCGAAGACAAGGGCTTCTGGAAGGAAGAGGGGCTGGAGGTGAAGCTGCCCGCCATTGCTGGCGTAGGCGCCACCAATGCGGTGCTCGCGGGCAGTGCGGACTTCACCAATACCACCGCAGCTTCATTCCTCAGGGCGAATGCCAAAGGCCAGCATCTCGTGGCCATCGCCAACACGCTGGACAAGGTTCAGATCGAGATCGTGCTGCAGAAGGCGTTCGCCGAAAGAAACGCCTTCGATCCAGCCCGACGCAGCGAAGACCGGGCCAAGGCCCTCAAGGGAGCGCGGATTGCGGTCGACTCCATCAATTCGGTGGTGCATGGCTATGTGCGGTACGCGGCTCGCAAGGCGGGCCTCGATCCGGACAAAGACCTTGTGGTGACGCCATTGCAGCCACCCTCCATGGTGGCCGCTCTCAAGGCTGGCCGAATTGATGGGTTTGCGATGTCGCGCCCCTGGCCGACGATGGCTGTGCACGAAGGCTTGGCCAGCGTGGTGGTGAGCGGACCGAGCGGTGACTTCCCGGAGGTCAACCCATTCAACTACAACCTCGTGATCACACGGCCGGACTTTTGCTCCACAAAGAAGGACGTCTGCCGCAAGTTGGTCGCTGGCCTTCAGAAAGCCTCGAAGTTCATGCAGGAGCAGCCCAAGGAAGCCCTCGCATTGCTGCAGAAGCGCTTCGACAAGACCGATCCCGCGTTGCTGGAGGAAGCCTTTAAGGGCATCGTGGCCAGCACCCCGGCCTACCCCGTGGCCACCGAGGCGGGGTTCCGTAACGCAGAAACCTTCATGCTGGTGGGCGGGATGATCACGCCTGAGGAGCGCATCAAGTCGCTTTCCGGACTGGTTGCTGCCGACTTCGTGAAACCTTAGGCCGGAGACCTGTGCATGTTGCTGTATCACTTCCCCTCGTCGACTTGCTCCCAGAAGGTCCGTCTGGTCTTGGCCGAGAAGGACGTTGCCTGGGATTCACGGGTGGTAGATCTGCACCGTGGCGGCCAGTTCGACCAGGCCTACCTCGCTCTCAATCCGGCTGGCGTTGTGCCCACCCTCGATACTGGCAAGCATGTGCTGCGCGAGTCGTCTATCATCAATGAGTACCTGGAGGATGTGGCGCCGCAACCCAGCCTGATGCCCGCCGATCCACACTTGCGCGCGCAGGTGCGGCTCTGGGTGCGCCGTCTCGACGACGAGGTCCATCCCGCCTGTGGAGTTCTGACCTTCGCATCGACGGCTGTGCAGCGCCGGGCACGGCTGGAGAGTCAGGGTGAAACACTCGCATCGTTCTTGGCCAAGATACCCGACCCCGCGCGCCGGCAGCGCCAGGAAGAGGTGCTGACCTTGGGAACAGCGGCCCCCTCTGCGCTGCAAGCATTGCGCATATTTGAGCAGCTTCTAGAGGATATGGGGAAGGCCCTTTCCGCTGGCGAGTGGCTGGTCGGCGGTGCCTGTACGCTTGCAGACATGAGCTATGTCCCGTACGTGCTGCGAGTGCACAACTTGGGGCTGGAGCAGAAGTTGCGAGTGAGCGAGCCGGTGACGCGCTGGTTCCGCGCGCTTCAGGAACGGCCTTCCTATGCAGCGGCCATCGGGGCATGGAGCGACGCCGCTCAAGAGGCCGCCATGCGAAAGACGTCGGCGGAGGCCTGGAAGGTCGGCTGATCGTGATCGGTGCGCTGATGGCGCTCTGGCCATTGCAGTGTTGATCCGAATCAGTCGGGCCATGGCTGGGAGTGATGGCTGGACACATGGGTGCCTCATTTCCTCATCTCGCGTTGATCCGAAATCCGGCGAGCATGACTGCTTTGGGTCGCAAGCGGGTCTTCGACCCTTACTTGGGAACGACCGCATCGATGCAGAGTGCTGACAACCAGCTGGAAGCGTCCGTTGGTTCCTCAGGAGCTGATATCTCCAGCCTCTGCGAGCAGGCCCGTTCTGTGGCGGACCTCGGCCGGAATCTGCGGCGGTGGGAACGAATCGGAATCGATGGTGGGTCTGGATCAACCCCGATCCTGCGAAGCTCTTCCAGGGAATCGAACTCACGGACTCCAGCCGTTTCAGACTCAGCACTCCCAGCCTTGGCTGAGCCAGCAGC
>CAYSOD010000244.1:3959-6279 GCA_964432385.1 uncultured Rubrivivax sp. | reverse complement strand
GGGCCTCCAGGCCTTCCAGCGCGCGCACGCCAGAGTCCGAGCGTTCGTACAAACGGGTGCAGCCCGTGGCCGCCAGCAGGATGTCGGCCAGAGCGTCACGCCAGCGCTCCATGCCGGCGGACAGGAACTGCGCCGACAGTACCTCGCCATAGCGGTCCACGATCAGCCCAGGCAGGCCATCGGCCTCGCCGTGCACCAGGCGCACGCCATCGCTGTCGATGGGCAACCGTGCACGCAGCGCCAGAGCGCGGGCGATGCGGCGTTTGAAGAAGGCGTGATCCACACGCTCAGCCTCGTCAAAGGTCCAGGCGCGCACCCGGATCATCGAGCTCGGGCTGAAGGCGCCCCAGCACAGAAAGCGTCCATCGGCCGCCTCCACGCGAACGGTCTCGCCCGGGTCGGCCTTGCCGCGCTCGATGCTGCCCTGGAACACCCAGGGGTGGTGACGCAGCAAGGAGCGCTCCTTGCCTTCGCGCAGACGGATGATCTTCATGGGCAGGGGATGGTCAGCAAAGCGGCAGCAGGGCCAGAGCCGGTGAGGCGACGGGTACGGGCATGACCTGGCTCCACCGCCCGCAGGGACGCTCCGAGCTTCGATCAACACGTACAGATTGTCCGGCCTGCGCTGCCGAGGCCGATGCGGGGCTTGGGGATGCTTCGCAAGCCCTCAGGGCGCGCGGCCTGCTGACAGGCACAGCACCTCGTGGGCCGACAGAGCGATCGTCAGCGGCTTGCCGGCCTCAGCCGCCAGGGGGCGTGCGTTCCAAGTGGCCGCAGCCGCCGGACCCCAGCGATCAGGTGCGTTCTCTTCGTGCAAGCCGTTCACCACCACCCGCTCACCCGCGCCGGCGAACTTGAACCAGATCGGCCAGGCCCATTCGGCGCGCTCATCGCCCAAATGGGCCACCAGCAGGTGCCCGCCCGCAAGCTCGGCAGACGTAGGGGGAGCATCCGCCGCGCCTTCGCGTTCATTGCTTTGATCACGCACCCACAAGGCCGCCAGCCGCTGCGGATCGTCCGTGAGCAGCGCTCGCCAGGCCCCGGGGCCGCGCGAGGCGCCACAGGCGGCCATCAGCCGGCCTGCGGGTGTGAGCCGCGGCTTCAGAAGAGGGCCCTCCGGTGGCTCCTCCAGCAACACCCCGCGCGGCCCGCGCAGGCTGAAGAGGGTGACCGACGCGGCCCCCGCGTGGGTCAGGCTGGCCAGGCAGCCCAACCACCAGGCCGCACCAAAGCCAGTGCGCTGGCGGGGGTCGCGCGCGGCCAGAGGGATGGCCTGGAAACCGTCGCTCGGCGCCGTCTCTCCCAAAGGACTGTGACGCACCGCCAAGGCGCTGGGACCCACGTGCACCGGCACACCGGGATGCCTGGCCTGCAGCGTGCGCAGCAGCCCGGGCAGGCTGGTCAGGGTGCCCATCACCGTGCCGTCGTCGGCCGCGTGAACGATGGGGCAGGTGGTGAAGCTCAGGAAGTCGAGCTCGGGCAGATGCTCTGCTCGGTTGAGCTGCGCAAAGTAGTGGGGGGTGCCGCCACCCACGCGCGCCCGCGGGAAGGCGCTGCGCACAGACAGGATGGCCGCGCGGGTGGTGGGAAAGACGGCCACGCAGGCGGGCGCCACTCCGGCTGTGGCCAGCGCCTGAGCCAGCTGCTGCAGCGCCGGCCAGGGGCCCTGCGGCGGCACGTCCAGCAGGTCCAGCCGCAAGCTGGCACCCGCGGCCCGCAGGGCCTGAGCCAGGCCCTCCAAAGCCCCCGCCAGGCCCGACAGGTCATGCCCCAACGACCACGGCAGGTGCAGGTGGGCCGGGCGCAGCAGCGCCAGCGCCGTCATGGTGCGGCGCAAGGCCTCAGCGTCCTGGAAGTCCGCCGGCTCGATCTCCAGGCCAAGCGAGGGCGTGGGGCCGGCGGCGGGCCCCAGAATCTGCAGCAGCGGCTTGGCGGACCCGCAGGACCCCACCCCGGTAGGCGGGCGAGACAGCACCTGGAGGTCCACCGATTGGCGCACCACCTCCCCTGCGTGCAGCCTGTAGGGTCGCGGCATGAGGTTGGAGCGCGAGTAGGTTTTGAACGAGGCGTCGGTGTTGTTGCGCTGGTCTTCCACCTCGAAGATGTCGCCCTCGAAGACGGCCTGCGACCAGGCCCCCGGCGCGTACTCGTGGCGCAAGGCCCGCACCAGCATGAAGGGGGGCCAGGGCGGCACGAGCTCCGGCCAGGTCGACCGGCTCACGCGGCCGTCGTCATGCACCACCTCCACCGGCGTACCGGCCGCCGACAGGGGGTGCAGCAGGCACAGGCCCAGGCGATTGACGTCCACCGCCTCGTGGGC
>CAYSOD010000244.1:1897-3859 GCA_964432385.1 uncultured Rubrivivax sp. | reverse complement strand
GCCACCTGCTGCGCCTTGGCGCCATCCAGGTCCGCGATCAGCACCCGCGCACCCTGCTGTACAAAGAGCCGGGCAATGGCCTCGCCAAAGCCGGCCGCCGCGCCCGTGACCAGGGCCACCTTGCCTTGCAGCTGATGCATGCCTGCCTCCCCCGTCATGGCCAGATGAAGGGCGTTTCCACCGACACGATCGGGTCGATGTGCCCGGCGAAGTTGGGCAGGTCGGCCAGCAGTGTGCGGCCCTCGGGGCTCTCCAGCGCGGCCTTGAGCGAGGGCTCGTCGTCGAACCAAAGTTCGGAAAAGCCGTCGTAGCCAAAGCCCGGGAAGCGGGCGGAGTCCACGAGGTTGACGCTGTAGCGGCGCAGCCCAGGCAGCTTGACGCACAGCGCCGCGTGGGTGCCCAGCCAGTGGGCCTTGAACTGCTCGTGGGTCATGTCCGTGCGCTTGCGCACGAGGCCCAGACGTTTCGTATGGGTGGTGGTCATGGGAGGAAGCTTTCAGGCAACAGGAAGGAAGATCGGGCAGAGGGTGTGGAGGCGAGGCAGCCTCTCTGGCGGCGGGCGCAGGCCCACACGGCCTCAGGCCGGGCGCAGGCCCTCCACAACGATGAGCCGGGAGTGCGCCGAGCGCTGACGCAGGGCGCGCGCGGGCGCGTACTCCGGCGACTGCAGCCACTCCCGCGCCTGCGCCACCGAGGGGAACTCCAGGATGACGA
Organism: uncultured Rubrivivax sp.; assembly: GCA_964432385.1. Taxonomy (GTDB): domain Bacteria; phylum Pseudomonadota; class Gammaproteobacteria; order Burkholderiales; family Burkholderiaceae_C; genus Rubrivivax. Next base: position 3,145 of record CAYSOD010000244.1, on the reverse strand, counting down.
TGCGCTTGGGCGACCAGCTGCCCTCAAAGGCCTGCGTGGCGCCACCGCGGGCCAGGAAGCGCCCGCCGTACAGCGCCACCGTGGGCGGCGACAGCTTGCGGTACTCCTCGAAGAGCACCGGGTCCGTGACCTCCATGTCGTTGATGACGTAGGCGGTCATGCGCTGCTGCTTCAAGGTCAGGGATCGGGCGGCCAGAGGCAGGCGCGGGCTCAGGCAGCGGTAGCAGGCACCGCGGGCCGGACGCGGATGCCCAGCTGCTCCTCGCGCAGGAACAGCAGCGCGGCCGTGTCCCGGTCGGCGCGCCCGAGTTGCGCCGCGCGGTCCAGCGTGGCCAGTGCACCGGCACCGACCATGGGCTCGAAGCCCTGCTGGCGTGCCTGCGCCACAGCCAGGCGCACGTCCTTGGCCGCGAGCTTGACCATGAAGCCGGGGCTGTCGTCGCCGAGGAAGGCCTTCTTGGGCAAGGCCACGGCCAGCTGCTGGTTCCAGCCCATGGTGGTCTTCATGACCTCGACCATGGTCTCCAGCGTGAGCCCGCACTTGGCGCCGATGGCCAGGGCCTCGGTGTTGGCGCACATGATGGTGGTGGCCAGCAGGTTGTTGGTCATCTTCATGGCGTGGCCCATGCCCTGGCCGCCGCAGATGAAGAACTGGTTGCCCATGCAGGCCAGGACCGGGCGCACCCGTTCGATGTCCGCTGCGTCGCCGCCAATCATCAGCGTGAGCGTGCCGGTCACCGCGTGCTCGCTGGTCTTGCCCACAGGCGAGTCCACCATCGCAATGCCACGGGCCTTGAGTGCCGCGCCGATGCGCTGCGAGGTGGTGGGGTCGATGGTGCTCATGTCGATCACCGTGCCGCCGGCGGCCATGCCGGCGGCCGCGCCGTGGTCGCCCAGGATCGCACCCTCGACGTGCTGCGGCTCAGGCAGCATGGTGATGACCACCTCGCTGGCCTGGCCCAGCTCGCGCGGCGAGGCGGCGGCCTTGGCGCCCAGCGCCGTGAGTTGCGCCACCGCGGCCGGATTGAGGTCGTACACGGTCAGCTCATGGCCACCCTTGAGCACGTTGGCTGCCATCGGGCCGCCCATGACGCCCAGTCCTATGAATCCCACTTTCATCGAAGATGCCCTTCAGGTTGATGCTCGAAATGACGGCTGGTCTCAGCTGCGGTCGGCCCATTGGCCCATCTGCCACAGCGGCAGGCCGCGCAGGTCGGCGGTGTCGGTGCGCATGAACTCGGCGGCCGC
>CAYSOD010000244.1:0-1797 GCA_964432385.1 uncultured Rubrivivax sp. | reverse complement strand
GGCAGCTGGATGCCCGCACCCTTGCCCAGCGGCCCTTCGTAGTGCCCTTCGGTGTAGCCGAAGGAGTTCATGATGGCCACGGTGCCCGTGGGCTCGGCCGCGAGGTAGGCCGGGTAGATGGCGCAGGTGGCGTCCGTGCCGGTGGGCACCTGCGCGGCCTGCGCGAGCGTGGTCATGTTCACGACCTTGATGTCGTGGTCCTTGGGGTTGGCGCTGCCCAGCTCGTGGCGCAGCATCTGCGAGAAGGCGTTGTAGGGGTCGCCGCCCAGCAGCGTGCCCACCGTCTTGCCCTTGAGGTCCTGCAGCGTGCGGATGGGCGAGCCCTTGCGCGTGGCGATGACGAAGCGCAGACGCCCTTCGCCCACCACCATCAGGCTGATGGGCAGCTTGGCCGAGATGCCGCGGATGATGGGCGTGTTGCCCCACATGCCCATGTCGAGGTTGTTGCCGACGATGGCCTCGACCATGGGGATGGCCGTGGGGTACTCGCGCCACTCCACGGTGAGGTCGTAGCCCAGCTCGGCGGCCCGCTTCTCGAACAGCTTGTTGTTGATCATGTACTGGGTCATCGGCGAGTTGCCGGCAGCCCAGGGAATGCGCCCGACCGAGACCTTGTGGGCACGGCGCGCGCCTTGCGCACGCAGCAGGCTGGGTGTGGCCAGCCAGGCCGCGCTGCCGGACAGCAGTTGCAGCGCGCGACGGCGCTGCGCGGTTTGAGGGGTGGCGTCGTCGCGCTCCAGGGAGGTGTGGGTATTCATGCGGGTGTCTCCTCTTGCGGGGTGGTGGGCTTCAGGCCGCCTACGGCCTGTCGGGCTTCGTCTCGGATCAGGCTCCAGATGTGCTCGGCGAGTTCGCCGAAGCGCGGGTCGGCGCGTAACGCCTCGCGGCGCGGCCGCGGCAGGTCGATGGCGATGTCGGCGCGCACGCGACCAGGGTGGCTGCTCATCACCACCACGCGGTCGCCCAGAAACACGGCTTCCTCGATGTCGTGCGTGATGAACAGGGCCGTCTTGCGCTCGCTGCGGGGCCGGGTCTCGCCCCAGATGCGCAGCAGCTCCACCTGCAGGATGAGCCGCGTCTGCGCGTCCAGCGCACCCAACGGCTCGTCCATCAGCAGCACCTCGGGGCCATTGGCCAGCAAGCGGGCCAGGGCCACGCGCTGGCGCATGCCGCCCGAGAGCTGGTGCGGATACTTGTGTGCTGCAGCGGTCAGGCCCACCAACTCCAGGTGTTCGGCCACGCGGGCCTGGCGCTGCGCGGGCGTCATGCCCTGGCCCGGGGTGCCGTGTGCCAGGCCAAAGCCCACGTTCTGCGCCACGGTCTGCCAGGGCATGAGCGCGTAATCCTGGAACATCACGCCACGCTCGGCGCCTGGGCCCTGCACCGCACGGCCATCCAGCTCGATGGCGCCTGCGTCTTGCGGCTCGAGCCCGGCGATCATGTTCAGCACCGTGCTCTTGCCGCAGCCCGAGGGGCCGACGATGCAGACGAACTCGCCGCAACCGATGTCCAGGCTGATGTCAGACACGGCCAAGGTGGGCGAGGCGGCGCGGGGCGACAGAAACGACTTGGACACGCCCTGCAGGCGCAGCTTGGGGGTTGCGTTGGTCTCGCCCATCAGGACCTCCACGGCATCAGGCGCCGCTCAGCAGCGCGAAACAGTCGGTCGATCCCCAGCGCCACGACACCGACGACCGCCATGCACACGACGATGGCGTTGAGGTCCACGCTGTAGGCGTAGAACACGAACATCATCTGGCCGATGCCGCCCGAGGTGCCGCCGCCCGACTTGGCGCC
>CAYSOD010000243.1:0-6282 GCA_964432385.1 uncultured Rubrivivax sp. | reverse complement strand
ACACCTTCTCGCCGCCCTGCGCGGCCGACTGCCGGGCGCCGCCAGCCAGCTGGCTCGCCTGTCGCGCGGTGTCGGCGTTGTGCTGCACGGCAGAGGTGAGCTGCTCCATGGTGGCCGCGGTTTCCTCCAGGTTGGCGGCCTGCGATTCGGTGCGCTGGCTGAGGTCCGCGCTGCCCTGCGAGATCTGCACGGCGCCAGTGGACACGGCCTCGGCACTCGTGCGCACTGCACCCACGATGTGGGCCAGGCTGTCGTTCATGGCGCGCAGGGCCCGCAGCAGCTCAGCCGACTCGTCACGGCCCTCGGTCTCGAAGCGCCCGGTCAGGTCACCACCGGCGATGGTCTTGGCCACCTGGGCAGCACGCGCGATCGGCTGCGTGATGGACCGCGCGATGACCAGGCCGAAGACCACGCACCCCAGCACCGCGGCCACGATCAGCCCCACCGTGATCCACAGGGCGCGGATGAAGGTGGCGCTGGACTCCTTGTGCACCTCGGCCGCCACACGCAGCTGAAGCTCGATCAGCTCGCTGATCTTGTTGCTGATCGGGTCCACGGTGGCGTACAGGGGGCCGTCGAAATCGCCCAACTGTCCCGCCACGTTGCCAGCCAAGCCCTTGAGCTTGGCTTCCAGCTTGGCAATGTCGCCATCGGCCGCCCCAAAGAGCTTCACGGCCTCTTGCGCCAGCGCCGCCTCTTCCTTGGTCAGCGTGGTGGCCATGTAGGCCGCCCACTCCTTCTTGATGTCGGCCCCGGCGGCCTGCACGGCCTTGAGGGCCTCCTCTGCCGTGAACGCCCCCGCATTGGCCTTGTTGACGGCATCGATGACATTGACGGCGTAGGCGTCGGCGATCACCTTCAGCTGCCTCAAGGGCACGACGCGGTCGTCGTACACGCTGGTCATGCCCTGGTGCACCTTGTTCAGGCTCTGCACGCCGGCCAGACCGTTGATGATGAGAAAGACGATGGGGATCAGGAAGGCCAGGGCCAGGCGTGGGCCGATCTTGAGGCGAAGAAGAAAGGACATGTTCGAAAAACCTGGTGGTTACCGCAATGCACTGAAACAGGGCAGATTGTCCACCCAGGCGCTGACACCCTGCTCACCGGCAGCGGGCTGGCCGCCGCCAAGTGCAATTCCTGCACACCTCAGCGAACCTGGGCTGATTCAGGAGCTGACGCTTCATCAGCGGGGGCCAGCGGCGCACGGCGCATCGTGATGGCGCCAAACGGGCAGTGCCCGGCACAGTGATGGCAACCCGTGCAGGCAGCCGGGTCGGTGAGCGCAGACACCTTGTCCCAACCCTGGCGCTCCAGCACGAGCACATGGGGACCGCAGGCCGAGACGCAGCGGCCGCAGCCGGTGCATCGCCGGGGGTCGATGTCGGGCAGGTGGCGGGGCACGGCTGCGGCGGCGGTCAGAACTCCACGCGCAGCCGGTCCTGCTGCACGCGCAGATCCTTGACGGCCCAGCCCACAAATCGCGGCGCGGTGTAGACCACCGTGCCATCCACCCAGCGCGGAAGCCCCAGGTTCAGGGCCTGGAGCAGCGCCTGCGGGAGCTGTCGTCCGTCACCCAGGCTCAGGCTGCGCATCTGCACCGACGCCAGCGTGACGGTAGCCGGCTCCTTGTTCCACTGCAGACGCGATTCGGCGCAGAACGTCCCCCCCAGCTTGGCGGCCGCATGCGCCCACCGGCCGCACAGCACCACCAGCTCGCGCGCGCCCTCCAGCTGCAGCTCCGGCTCCGTGAGCTCCACGCCGCTGCGCGTCTTGGGGAAGGCCTTTTCCACCTGGGATTGCAAGGTGTCGCGGCCCAGGCTGATGCCCTGAGCAGCAGCCAACGCCGGCACCAGCGCGAGCACCCCTATGCCCAAGCACGCAACACGGCGTGAGCGGATTGGCGCGGCGGGGGCCGCCAAAGCGCGGGTTGAGGTGTGCACGTCGGGCAGTATCTCAGGCCTGTTCCGCTCGGGGAGCCCCGACACCCGGGCCAAGTCGCGGCATGATCTCGGCCAATCCTTTGGCCCGCAGCCTCCCCTCCCATGACCCCACGCCCCTGGGCCCAGCGCACCCTGACCGTGGCCCTGGCGCCCGTGCTCCTGGCCCAGGGCCGGTACACACGCGCGGTGACGCCGCGGCTGCCAGAGCCCGCAGGGCCCCGCTGCGGCCTGGCTGGGGCCGGGCCCGCGCTTCGCCTGCTGATCGCGGGGGACTCCGCCGCAGCGGGGGTGGGCGTGTCGCATCAAGACGAGGCCCTGTCCGGCCGGCTGGTGGCGGCCCTGTCGCCGCACTTCACGCTGCACTGGCAGCTGGTGGCTCAGACGGGCTACACCACGGCCGACCTGCTGCGCCGGCTGGCACAGGAGCCCGCTCAATCCTTTGATGCGGTCGCGCTGTCCCTGGGCGTCAACGATGTGACCGGTGCGCTGCGCACCCACGTCTGGCTGGCCCAGCAGCGCGAACTGCTGGCACTGCTGCAACACCGCTTCGGCGCACACCACGTGGTGCTGACCTGCGTGCCGCCCATGCACCGCTTCACCGCCTTGCCCCAGCCCCTGCGCCAGATGCTGGGCTGGCGCGCGCAGCGCTTCAACGAGGCCTTGGGCAGCGCCTTGCAGCGGTGGCCTGATGCCCGGCGCTGCGAGCTGCTGAGCCTGATGGCCCCCACCACCCCGGACGCTCTTGCCGCCGACGGCTTTCACCCGGGAATGGCCACCTACCGGCTCTGGGCCGATGCCCTGGCGCAGCGGCTCAGGCACCGCTTTGCCACCCGCTGACCCTTCAGGTCCGCTCTTCCACGGCCGACAGGCTCAAGGACAGCAGCGTGCACTGCCGCGCCGCGGCCCGGGCCCGCAGGCGGCTGTCGCGGCCGGGCCCGAGCTCCAGGCGGCAGTGGTACTCGAGCATGTCCACTTCACCAGGCGTGCTGCCTGCGATGGTGCGGCTCCACTGCCGTGAGCCGTCGATCTCCAGGCTCAGCCCCAGTTCAGGCTTGCGCGCGGCTGCCGGCACGCGCACGCGCAGCTGCACGTCCACGTCGAAGGTGCGGGTGCGGTCCAGCGAGCCCGGGATGGTGAGCACCACCACGTTGGCCTCGGTGGTGCGGACCGACCAGGTCTCGGAAGCGTCAGGGCGCTTGGGGATGGGCAGGGGCATCATCGGCACCTTGAAACCCGGCGGCGTGGATCAAGCCCCAGCAGCCAACAGGCTCTTGCGCAACATGCCGTGCACCCCTCGGTGGCCGTTGACGCTTTGCGTGATCCGAAAGTCCACGGCCAGGCTGCACAGCGTGTAGGCGTCCTGGCGGCTCAGCCCAGCCTTCTCGCCCAGCAAGGCGATCATGTCGCGCAGCGCCATCGCCAGGCACTGGTCCAGGTCCGGGTCCATGCCCATCGTGATCCAGTGGGTGGGTGTCTCCCCACGAGGGTAGGCCAGCGGGGCCCCTTGGTGGAGTACCAGTTCGAAGGTCCCGCGCAGCGCGGTCTCGATGGCGGTGGTGCAGACCTCACCGTCCCCCTGGGCGCCATGGCCGTCGCCGCAGGAGAACAGGGCGCCCGGCACATGCACCGGCAGGTACAGCGAGCTGCCCGGCCCGAGCTCCTTGTTGTCGATGTTGCCCCCATGTGCGCGGGGCTGGATGGTGCTGATGCGGCCCCAATGGGCCGGCGGCGCCACGCCCATCACCCCGAAGAAGGGGTGCAGCGGCAGGTCCAAGCCCCAGGGCAGACGGGCCACCCCACGCTGGGCATCCAAGGGGATGTTGAGGTGCCGATAGGCGTCGAACTCGTCGGGCAGCGTGCCGGCCAGCGGCCGGATCACGTTGTAGCCCCAGTCCTGGCGCAGCTGCACATCGATGATGCGCACCTCCAGCACATCACCAGGCCGCGCGCCCTCCACCGCCACCGGGCCAGTGAGGATGTGGCCGGGGGCCAGCATGGGGCTGCGCTGGTGGATGTCCAGCAACTCGGGCGGCACGTGAAACCCCGCCGGGGGCAGCACGGCCGCGCCGCCGCTCACGGTGTCGACCGTGAAGCGCTGCCCACTGCGCACCGTCATCACGGGCGGCAAGCCGGCGTCGAACGCGCCCCAATGACAGGTCTCGACGCTGGCGGGCAGGTGGGGAATGTTCGTCATGGCTTCGCAGTATCGGCCGACCTGGAGACTGTTGAAATTCCACAAGCGTCACTCGGTAAGGCCGCTGCCAGTGTCCGGTTCAGGCGCTGAAGTCTGTCGGTTCGCTGCGCGGGTTGGCAGCGGGCCCTTGCGCCCGTCCAAAATCGGTCCATGGACACGCCAACCATGACCCTGGTCTTCACCACCGTGGACACCGAGAGCGCCGCCCAGGCCCTGGCAGCGTTGGTCATCAGCCAGCATCAGGCTGCGTGCGTGCACATCGAGCGCATCCACAGCGTGTACCGCTGGCAAGGCGCGGTGGAAAACACGGCAGAGTTCCGCCTGATGGCCAAGACCACGCCGCAGCGCGCCAGTGAGGTGCACAACACGTGGAAGGCCGCACACCCTTACCAGGTGCCCGCGATCTGGAGCGTGCAGGCCCAGGTGCTGGACCCAGCGTATGCCCGGTGGTTGGCCGAGGAATGCCAAGGGATTCAAGAGCCCCGAGCCTGCGGCTAGCATGGCACTGCACGACCACTCGCCACCCCCCCATGACCACCCACTTCTACCGCCCTGCGGACGGCCACGGCCTGCCGCACGACCCCTTCAACGCCATCATCGCGCCGCGCCCCATCGGCTGGATCTCGTCACTCACGCCCGACGGCGTGGCCAACCTGGCGCCTTACAGCTTCTTCAACGCCTTCAACTACGTGCCGCCCATCATCGGCTTTTGCAGCCAGGGAAGAAAGGATTCGCTGGCCAACGTGGAGGCCACAGGCGAGTTCGTCTGGAACCTGGTCACCGAGCCGCTGGCCCAGGCCATGAACCTGACTTGCTCGGCACTGCCACCCCACGAAAGTGAATTCACGCTGGCCGGCCTGACCCCACAGGCCAGCCGGGAAGTGCGTGTGCCACGGGTGGCCGAGAGTCCGGTGGCCATGGAGTGCCGCCTGTCGCAGATCATCCAGCTCACCACGGCCAGCGGCGCACCCGTCAACGCCTGGCTCGTGATGGGCGAAGTGGTGGGCGTGCACATCGACACCTCACTGCTGGAAGACGGGGTTTACCAGACCGCCCGCGCCCGCCCCGTGGTGCGCGGGGGTGGCCCAGGCGACTACTTCACCATCACCCCGGAGTCACAGTTCCTCATGCCGCGCCCGCAGAACTGGGGCCAATTGCACCGGCAGCAGGGGTGAACTGGCAGCGCCAAGCGGCCCGGCAACCCGAGAAGGCGGCAGGCCTGCGCGGCCAAGGGCGCGCCTCACTGACCGGCGCGCCACCCATGTGCAACCTGCCAGCCATTGGTCCTCTGGATTCAATGACAGCAGGTGGCCCTGCTCTTAAGGCACCCATATTGGTAATGCAGATGCATGGCCGATACAAGGTCCGGTTGAGGCAAGCCGAAACGCTCGGCTAACGAAAGCCACATACGGGCAAAAACGAAGTCGTCGTCCGTGCTGACCGAGAAATCGGCCAGATCAATTACGACCCCTGGCACGACAAGCCGCCTGCAAGTCACGGTCCTTGACGAAACCGCATTGGGCGCTGCCACCCCCCGTCTCGGCACGGCACAAGGCCCGCAGGTCATCGTCCCGGATGAAGCCACACTGGCTGCTGCCATCTCCGTTGGTAGCGCGGCAGTACGCGCGTCGGTCACTGTCCTGGATGAAGCCGCATTGGGCCTTGCTGGTCTCGCCCTTATGGCCACCCACACTGGCGCGGCAGTCAGCAGCTGCGTCCCGGTCCTGAATGAACCCGCACTGCGCGGGATTTCGGTCTGTCTCGGCTCGACATCGTGCTTGGAGATCACGGCTCTTGATGAAGCCGCACTGCGCTGACCCTCCACCGTTGATTGCTCGACAGTAAGCCTGCCGGTCAGGCTCCTGGATGAAGCCACACTGGGCACTGTTCGCACATGCAGCAGTGGTCAACAGCGCGAGGCCCAGTAGCCACAAAACGCGGTGGAGCATCACAGGCAACCTCCCTCAACCTAGCGCTTGAGGCTACCCGAACTCGAAGGGCAGCAACGGCGCCCAGAAACGACAAAGGGCCGACCACTCGCGTGATCGACCCTCTGGGGAACAGGCACCCTGCGAACAAGGTGCCTGCTTCGTACTTTGGTGGGCCCTGTAGGATTCGAACCTACGACCAACGGATTAAGAGTCCGCT
>CAYSOD010000242.1:0-6295 GCA_964432385.1 uncultured Rubrivivax sp. | reverse complement strand
TCCCCAGATCGTCACCGCCATGGCGTCGCCGGCCGGCCGGGAGCTGAAAAGCTGCATGCCGATCCAGGCCACGCCCGTGAGGGTGAGGCCGATCCACACCCCACTGCCCAGGATGAGGAACAGGGCCGCCACCAGGACGAGTGTGATGCCGATGTCGGACATGGGGTGTTGCCGGGGCCGGGAAGGCGGCCTACTCGTTGTGCAGGGCTTCGTCGCTGGACGCCCTTGCGCGCTTCCCGCGCAACTCCAGCACGAACTCGTCGACGAAGGCGATCAGCAGGATGACATTGCCCGCGGCCATGGACAGCTGTGGAATCCACAGCGGCGTGGCGTCGTTGGAGGTGGAGATGTCATGGAACACATGAGACTGCCAGCTGAGCCGGCAGCTGTACCAGGCCGACAGGCCGGCCAGGAACACGGCCGCACCCAGGGCCCAGATCTCCAGGCCGCGCTGAGACCGGCCCTTGAGCGCCGACAGCAGCAGGGTCACCCGGATGTGCTCACCCCGTTTGAGCGTGTGGGCCAGAGCCAGAAAGCCCGCGCCGGCCATCATGTAACCGGCGTAAGCGTCCGTGCCGGGCACATGAAAGTGCAGGAGCCGGCTCACGATGCCCAGCAGCACCATGGCCAGCAGGCCCACCATGAACAGCGCCGCCAGCCAGGCTGCGCCGTCATAGAGCGTGTCCAGGGTCCGCCGCATGCAGGGGGCACTCAGCGAGCGCGGTCAGCGGCGAGCGGCTGGCCTCTCATCACTTCAGGAACGCATCGACCAGCTGCTTGCCCTCGGGCCCGGCCTTGTCGAGCCATTCCTTGAGCAGGGTGTCGCCGACCTTTTTCATGTCGGCCTTCAGTTGGGCGGACGGCGGCAGGATCTGCATGCCGCCAGCCTTCAGCACGGCCAGAGAGTCGCCATTCGCCTTCTTGCTGGCCGCCAGACCTCGAACCTCGGCGTCTGCCGCAGCCTTGAGCATGGCGTCCTGCGTGCCTTTGTCCAGCGTGTTGAAGGCGGCGCGGTTGACGATGACCGCGTTCTTGGGCAGCCAGGCCTGGGTGTCGTACCAGAACTTCACATGCTCGTGGAGCTTGGCGTCGGCGCCTGTGGAGCCTGAGCTCATCATGCTTTCGGTCACGCCGGTGGCGAAGGCCTGGCTGACTTCGGCGGCTTGCACGGTCACGGGCTGGGCCCCCACCAACTCGGCGATACGGGCCGTGGCAGGGCTGTAGGCTCTCCACTTCATGCCCTTGAGGTCGGCCGCGCTGTTCAGGGGCTTCTTGGAGTACACGCCCTGCGGTGGCCAAGGCACGGCGTACAGCACCATCATGCCCTGCTCGGCGAGCTTCTTTTCCAGCAGCGGCCGCTGCACTCGCCACAGCTTGACGGCCTCGTCATAGCTGTCGGCCAGGAACGGGATGCCGTCGGCACCGAAGATCTGCCACTCGTTCTGGAAGTTCACCAGCAGGATTTCGCCAATCTGCGCCTGCCCGCCCTGCACGGCGCGCTTGATCTCGGGCGCCTTGAACAGGGATGCATTGGCATGCACCGTGATCTTGAGCTTGCCGCCCGAGGCCTTGTCCACGTCATCGGCAAACTGCTGCAGGTTCACCGAGTGGAAGTTGGTGGCGGGATAGGCGGCCGGAAGGTCCCATTTGACCTGGGCCTGGACGTTGAACGACAAGGCCAGCGCGGCGGCGGCCATCATCAGGGCTCGGTGGAAGCGCATGGGTTTCTCCGTGAGTTGAGGGGAACACGAGCTCGGACCGCATAGCATAGGGCCTGCCTGGGTCGTCGAGGCCCGGGAGTTCCCCGTACGAAAACTCCTGAACAGACCCCTGAAAGACCATGCTGGGCGTGCTGATGCTGCAGACGCAATTTCCGCGCCCGGCGGGCGATGTCGGGCACCCCGCGAGCTTTGGCATGCCGGTGCGCTGGCAGGTGGTGGCCGGGGCCACGCCGGGCCGGGTGGTGCAGCAGGGCGATGCGTCCTTGCTGCAGCCCTTCATCGAGGCGGGCCTGGGTCTGGTGGCGCAAGGAGCGCGCGCGCTCACCACCAGCTGCGGGTTTCTGGTGCGCTTTCAGCAGGCGCTGCAGGCAGCACTTCCGGTGCCGGTGTGGACCTCCAGCCTGCTGAAGCTGCCTGAGCTGCAACGCCCAGGGGTGGTCACGGTGGATGCAGCCAGCCTGGGCCCCGAGACGCTGGCCTGCGCGGGCGCGGCGGTGGACACGCCAGTGCAGGGCTTGGAGCCCGGTGGCAGCCTGCAGCGCACCTTGCTGCAAGACCTCTTGACGCTGGATACCGTGGCGGCAAGGCGAGAGGTGGTGGAGGCCGCACAGCGCCTGGTGCGGCGTCACCCGGGGCTGGATTCCATCGTGCTGGAATGCACGAACATGCCGCCTTATGCCGCCGATGTGGCCCGTGCCACGGGCTTGCCCGTGCACCATCTGTTGACCCTGGTGCACGAGCGCTGGGCGCAACTGCACCCGCCCTGCATCCCTGCCGCACCCCTCTGGTGTGATCCAGACCGTGCTGCGCCTGGGCCTTGACGCCTGGATGGCTGCTGCTTGGACCGCTTGTTGAGATTTCCTGCCATCCCCGCGGCCTGGCGCGACTCCGCGCCGCGCCCTCCAAGAATGAACGCATCATGACCCTGGACCCGAGCGCGAACCCCCGTTGGCAATTCTGGATTGACCGTGGCGGCACCTTCACCGACGTGGTGGGGCGTACCCCTGACGGTGCGCTGCACACCCTGAAGCTGTTGAGCGAGAACCCCGAGCAGTACGCCGACGCGGCGGTGGAAGGCATCCGCCGCCTGCTGGGCCTGCGGCCTGGGGAGCCCATCACGCCGCAGCAGGTGGACTGCGTGAAGATGGGCACCACGGTGGCCACCAACGCGCTGCTGGAGCGCAAGGGTGAGCCCACGCTGCTGGTCACCACGCAAGGCTTTCGCGACGCCCTGCGCATCGCCTACCAGGCCCGGCCGCGCCTGTTCGACCGCCGCATCGTGCTTCCCGAGCTGCTGTACGAGCGGGTGGTGGAGGCCGATGAGCGCGTGGGTGCGCACGGTGAACTCATCACGCCCCTGGATGCCACGGCGCTGCGCGCAGGGCTGCAGCAGGCCCTGGATGCCGGCATACGCGCCTGCGCCATCGTTTTCCTGCATGGTTGGCGCTTCATGGCGCATGAAGCGCAGGCGGCGGCCCTGGCACGCGAGATGGGCTTCACGCAGGTGAGCGTGTCGCACGAGGTCAGCCCCATGATGAAGCTGGTGTCGCGTGGTGACACCACCGTGGTGGACGCCTACCTGAGCCCCATCCTTCGCCGCTATGTGGACCGCGTGGCCACGCAGATGCCTGGGGTGCGCCTGTTCTTCATGCAAAGCAGTGGCGGCCTGACCGAGGCGCACCGCTTTCAGGGCAAGGACGCCATCCTGTCCGGCCCCGCCGGCGGCATCGTGGGCATGGTGCGCACGGCCGTGGCTGCGGGGCACGATCGCATCATCGGCTTCGACATGGGTGGCACCTCCACCGATGTCAGTCACTTCAGTGGCGGCGTGGCAGGCACTTTTGAGCGTGCTTTCGAGACCCTGGTGGCGGGCGTGCGCATGCGCGCGCCCATGATGAGCATCCACACCGTGGCCGCTGGGGGCGGCTCGGTGCTGCATTTCGACGGCGCGCGGCTGCGCGTGGGGCCCGACAGCGCGGGTGCCAACCCCGGCCCGGCCTGCTACCGGCGCGGCGGCCCGCTGGCCGTGACCGATGCCAACGTCATGCTCGGCCGGCTGCAGCCATCGCACTTCCCACGCGTGTTCGGCCCAGGTGCTGACGAACCGCTGCACCGCGAGGTGGTGGTCCAGCGCTTCCAGGCCCTGGCCGCCGAGGTGGCTCAGCGAACTGGACGGGCCACCTCGCCTGAAGCGCTGGCCGAGGGCTTTCTGCAGATCGCCGTGCAGAACATGGCCAACGCCATCAAGCGCATCTCTGTGGCGCGCGGCTACGACGTCACGCGCTACACCCTGCAGTGCTTTGGCGGGGCAGGGGGGCAGCACGCCTGCGCGGTGGCCGATGCTTTAGGCATGTCGCGGGTGTTCATTCATCCGCTGGCGGGTGTGCTCTCGGCCTACGGCATGGGCCTGGCTGACCAGATTGCCATGCGCGAAGGCTCGGTGGAGCGCCTGCTGGATGCTGACGGGCTGGCCGCCGCCCGCACGCGGCTGGACGAACTGGCGGCAACCGCCTCGGCCGAGCTGGTGGAGCAGGGCGTGGCGGGCGCCGCGGTGCAGTGCCGCCCGCGGGTGCACGTGCGTTACCAGGGCACCGACACGGCCCTGGTGCTGGACTGGCCCACCGCGGCAGACCTGGACCCGCAAGCTCTCGTCGCCGCCATCGGCCAGGCCTTCGACGCCGCCTACCGCCAGCGCTTCGCCTTCTTGATGGCGGGCCGCCCGCTGGTGATCGAAGCGGTGTCAGTGGAGGCAGTGGCCGCAGGCGAAACCTCCTCGCTGCCCGCCACAGCGCAAGCCGTGGCCGAGACCCCGCCAGCTGCGCCGCTCGCCCAGGTGCAGATGCACTGCGGCACCGCGGGCTGGCAAGACGCAGCTCTGCACGAGCGCGAAGCCCTGGCGCCCGGCGCGGCCGTGGACGGCCCGGCCATCGTGACCGACCGCAACGCCACCACCGTGGTGGAGCCCGGCTGGCGAGCCGTGCGCACGGCCGAAGGCGCCCTGGAGCTGCGCCGAACCGCGCCGCGCGCATCGGCGCACGCGGTGGGCACCGAGGCCGACCCGGTGATGCTGGAGGTGTTCAACAACCTGTTCATGAACATCGCCGAGCAGATGGGGCTGCGCCTGCAGAACACCGCCTACTCGGTCAACATCAAGGAGCGGCTGGACTTCTCCTGCGCGCTGTTCGATGCGCAGGGCCAGTTGATCGCCAACGCACCGCACATGCCCGTGCACCTGGGCTCGATGAGCGAGACCATCAAGACCGTGATCGAGCGCAATCCGCAGATGCAGCTCGGCGACGTCTACGTGCTGAACGACCCGTACCACGGCGGCACGCACCTGCCGGATGTGACGGTGGTGACGCCGGTGTTTCTGCAGGAAGCCGATGCCCGACCGTCGTTCTACGTCGCCAGCCGTGGCCACCACGCCGACATTGGCGGCAGCACCCCGGGCTCCATGCCGCCGTTCTCCTCCAGCATCGACGAGGAGGGCGTGCTGTTCGACAACTTCCTGCTGGTGCGCGACGGCGCCCTGCGCGAGGTGGAGCTGCGCGCGCAACTGGCCTCGGGCGCTTGGCCGGCCCGCAACCCCGACCAGACGATTGCCGACCTGCGCGCCCAGATCGCCTCCAACGAAAAGGGCGTCCAGGAACTTCGCGCCATGGTCGAGCAGTTCGGCCTGGAGACGGTGTCGGCTTACATGCGCCACGTGCAGGACAACGCCGAGGAGTCTGTGCGCCGCGTGATCACGGCCCTCAAGGACGGTGCATTCGACCTCGAGCTGGACAACGGCGCGCACATTCGGGTGCGCATCACGGTGGACGCTGCCGCACGCGAGGCCACCATCGACTTCACGGGCACCAGCGCGCAGCTGTCCAACAACTTCAACGCGCCCAAGGCCGTGACCATGGCCGCGGTGCTCTACGTCTTCCGCACCCTGGTGGATGACGACATTCCGCTCAATGCCGGCTGCCTGAAGCCCTTGCACGTGATCGTGCCTGAGGGCTGCATGCTCAACCCCCGCTCGCCAGGTGCCGTAGTGGCCGGCAACGTCGAGACCTCGATGTGCGTGACGAACGCGATCTTCGGCGCCCTGGGCCTGATGGCCGCCAGCCAGTGCACGATGAACAACTTCACTTTCGGCAACGCCCGTCACCAGTATTACGAGACGGTCTCCGGCGGCAGCGGCGCCGGTCCCGGCTTCCCCGGCACGAGCGTGGTGCAGACGCACATGACCAACTCGCGGCTCACCGACCCGGAAGTCCTGGAGTTCCGCTTCCCGGTGCTGCTGGAGAGCTACGCGTTGCGCGCCGGCTCGGGCGGAGCCGGCCGCTGGCGCGGCGGCGACGGCGGGGTCCGCCGCGTGCGCTTCCTCGAGCCGATGACGGCGTCCATCCTCTCCAACGGCCGCGTGCACGGCGCCTTCGGCATGGCCGGCG
Source organism: uncultured Rubrivivax sp. (assembly GCA_964432385.1). GTDB lineage: Bacteria > Pseudomonadota > Gammaproteobacteria > Burkholderiales > Burkholderiaceae_C > Rubrivivax. The sequence goes on along the minus strand of CAYSOD010000242.1, from coordinate 138 downwards.
GGCAGCCGGGTGCGGTCGGCGTGAACCGGGTCGAGCGGGCCGACGGCAGCGTCGTGGCGCTCGGCCACATCGGCGAGGTAGAGATGGCCCCGGGTGACGTCTTCGTGATCTAGACGCCCGGCGGCGGCGGCTACGGCA
>CAYSOD010000241.1:0-6336 GCA_964432385.1 uncultured Rubrivivax sp. | reverse complement strand
GATCGCCGTGCCGCAAGCACTGGCACAGTCCAGCCCCGCGCCTGCGGCGGCAGCCGCGGACGAAGACAAGCTCCAGGTCGTCAGCGTGGTCGCCGAGCGACCAACGGGCTTCAAGGCCCGCACCGTGCAGGTGGGAGCCTTCCGCGACCAACAGATCCTGGACGTGCCGCTTACCGTCAATGTGGTGACTTCCGCTGTTCTGGAGGCGCAAGACTCCCGGGGCGTCTACGACGCACTTCGCAACACCGCAGGGGTGTCACGGTCGCAACTCGGCGGTTCGGTCTATGACAACCTGGCCATTCGCGGGGTGAGTCTGCAGAACCGTACCAACTACCGCCTCAATGGCTCACTGCCCATCATCAACCTGGTGGACATGCCGCTGGAGAACAAGGAGCGCGTGGAGGCGCTCAAGGGCGCCTCGTCGCTCTACTACGGCTTCACTACCCCAGTGGGCGTGGTCAACCTTGTGACCAAGCGCGCACGGCCCGAACCCGTGGCCAGCGTCGCACTGAGCGGCAACGAGTTCGGCCAGTTCGTCCAGCACGTGGACGTGGGACGGCAGTTCGGCACCGATGGCGCCTTCGGCGCGCGCATCAACGCAGTCAACGGTACTTTGCGCAACGCCATGGACGGGGCCACGGGCAGGCGCTCCCTGGCCACCGCCGCGCTGGACTGGCGCCCCAGTTCCTCGCTGTCGCTGGCCTTCGACTTCGAGGACGTCCGCAAGCGCATCACCGAGCCGGCCACCATCGCGATACCAGCCGCGGTCAACGGGGTCATCACCCTGCCGCGTCTTCCTGACCCGACCCGGCTGATTGCCGGCACCTGGCCCGAGAACGATGCTTCTGCAAAGAATGCTCTTTTGCGGGCGGACTACACGATCAACGAGAACTGGTATGCCCTGGTGGAAGTGGGCCGCGCGCAGACCCGTCGCGACAAGCGTGACTACAGCGAGATCGTCAACTACAACATCACCACCGGCGAGGGGCGCCTGGACTACCTGCTGACCCGAGACCTGAACTTCATCAATCGCAATGCGCGCGTCGAAATCGGTGGCCGGGTCAAGCTCGGCGGCATGACCCACGATCTGACGCTTGGGGTGATGCAAAACCGGCTGTACCAGGCCGGCGCGAACAGCCAGCCCTTCTCAGTCACTCAGAACCTGTACGACCCCAGGCCCGTGGCCTTCATACAGAAGACCAGCACCACCATCCTCAACCCGGTCAACACCACCGACCGGGGCAGCTACCTGATGGACCGCATCACTCTCGGAGCGCTGCAGGTCACCTTGGCGATGCGCAGCGCCGACTACGAGTCCACCACTGTGCGCAACACCGTCAACCCACCCGTGACCACGCGCTACACGGCCAGCCCCACCACTTACTCGGGCGCCTTGCTGTACAAATTGCGAAAGGACACCAGCCTTTACGCGAGCTATATCGAGGGCCTGGAGGAGGGCCCTATCGCTCCGATCACCGCAGCCAATGCCGGTGCCATCCTGCCGCCGGCCATCAGCAAGCAGTCCGAGGTAGGCTTGCGCACCGAGGCTGTGGCGGGCATGCTGGCCAGCGTGGCCTACTTCCAGCTTGAGCGCGCCACCAGCTACACCGATGCCAACAGGTTCGTCGTCCTGGACGGCCGCACGGAGATCAAGGGCGTCGAGGCTTCGATCAGCGGCGAGATTGCCAAGGGCCTGTCGCTCTACGCATCAGGCATGGTGCTCGATCCGGTGCTCAAGCGGGCTGCCACTGCCGCCCTGACGGGCAAGACCCCTGACAACACACCCAAGGTCACTGCCAGCCTTCTGTTGGAGTACAAACCTGCTGCCCTTGCAGGGCTGAGCATGAACGTTGGGGCTTACCACACCGGCAAGCGGTTCATCAATCCGTTGAACCAAGCCGAAATCCCTGACTACACGATCTTCACCGCCGGTCTGGGCTACAAGCTCAAGGTGGCGGGGCGCCCGGTGTCTCTGCAAGCCAACGTCGGCAATCTGACCAACGAGCGCTACTGGGAAGCCGGCGGGGCTGGTTACATCGCCGTGGGCGCACCCCGTGCAGTCTCTTTCACCGCCAAGATGGACCTGCACTGAGCACCGCCCGCGGCGTCGAACGATCCAGGCCAGGCCTGCCAGGTGAAGTCGTCTGACCTGATCTCCAACAGGGTGTGTGGTGGTGCGCAAGGCCCGAGACGCGGTCTTCCTGGCGATGCCGCTGCCTACAATGATCCGGTCAGTCGTTCATCACGCCCCGGTCCGATGGAATCACGTTCATCCAGGAAGCCATCGGCAAAGGCTTCACCGGCCAGCGCTTTGCAGATCGACCTTGCGCGCCGCGTCCTGGAGATGATCCGCAGCGGTCAGGTCAAGGCGGGCGACCACCTCACCGAGGAGGGTCTGGCCAAGACTTACGGCGTGTCGCGCACGCCCGTGCGACAGGCCTTGAGACTCCTGCAGGAACAAGGTGTGGTGGAGTTGCGTGCCAACGCCGGCATCTTTGTGAGCGATGTTGCCGAAGGCCCCCAGGCATCGGACGTCAGCGTCGCGATTGCGGCGCCTGACGAGGGGGAGGACGGCTTGTACAAGCGCATCCTTGCCGACCGGGCTTCGCACCAATTGCCGCAGTCTGTGTCGGAGTCGGCGCTGGCGGGCAGGTATGGTGCGCACAGAGGCGCCTTGCGGCGAGCTCTTCTTCGCTTGACCCGCGAAGGGTTGATCGAGCGCCGTCGTGGCCACGGCTGGACCTTCACGCCTGCCCTGGACACTGCTGAAGCCATGGCCGAGAGCTACCGGTTTCGCATGATCCTGGAATGCGCAGGTTTTCGTGAACCGCAGTTCGCCGTCGACACCGAAGAACTACAGCGTGCGCGACGCGAGCAGGTGGACTTCATCGAGCGCAACCGCCCGCAGGACCGTGCCTGCATGCCAGGCGAGTTCTACCGCATGAACGCCAGCTTCCACGAGATGTTGGCGCGCTTTTCCCATAACCGTTTCATCGAGCAGGCCGTTCGTCAGCAGAACCAGTTGCGCAGGCTTGAGGAGTTCGCCAGCTTTGTGAACCGACCGGTCAACCCGATCGATTCCTGTCGCGAACACATCGACATCATCGACGCACTTCTGGCCGGCGATGTCGAGTGGGCCGCATCGCTGTTGTACCGGCATCTCTCGGTCGCCAGCCGGCGTTGATGGGCTCCCCAATCAAGAGCCCTGGTACTCCGGGCGGGGGTATCAACTTCCGTTCAGGTCTGCGCATCTTGCACCGCTGGCTGGGGCTGGCCCTGGGCTCCGTGTTGCTCCTGAGTGCCTGTACGGGTCTGTGGCTGGCTCTGGCAGGCCCATCGGATAAGCGCTTCATGGCGCAACCTTGTAACGGCTCAGATCCCGCGGGCTCGTATCAGGCGCTTGCCGACGCCGTGGCGTTGGAGCTGGGTCCCATTGCTTCCTTGACACTGCGGATGCCCCACGAGGAGCGCGCCTGTGTCACGGCCTTTGTCAAGACAACCTCCTGGCATGGCGAAGCCTTCCTGCACCCCGCGACGGCCCGCGTCGTCGCCTTGCGTGAGGAGCGTCAGGGGCTCTACAACTGGATGTTCGAGTTGCACAGCAACTTGTTGATGGGTGAGACGGGCAAGGCGGCCCTGGCACTGACAGCGGCGGTCTTCTTCGCGCTGTGGATGACCGGGCTGACCCTCTGGTGGCCGTCTCGCTGGCGTGCCGCTTTCCAGTTGAGGCTGCGCGGGCGGACAGTGCTGGCGCTTGCGGATGGTCACAAGATGGCCGGTGTGGTCCTGGGACTTGCCGTGCTCACAGCCGTGGGCAGCGGTGCCTACGTCGTGTGGCGACCGATGGCCGGCTGGATCAATGTTCTGGCTTCCACGCCGCGCCCAATGGCGCCGGCTCTGCCGCCTTGGACTGCGGCGCCGGGCGCCGTGCAAGCTGGCGTGCTGACCTTGGACACGGTGGTGCAGGCCGGTTCACAAGAAGTCGGGCTCGGCGCGCGCTTGGTGGACATCGGCCTGCCTGTAGGCAAGCCCAGCCCTGTGCGGCTGCGATATCACCTTGCAGGTGACCCTCATCCCAATGGCCAGTCCTACGTCTGGATAGACCCCAGACAAGGGAATGTGCTGCGTCGCGTCAACTGGAACGAGGCCGACGTGGGTTCCAGGTTGCAAGGCTGGCTGTATCCCTTCCATGCGGGCCACCTGTGGGGTGCCCCGCACACCGCCCTGCTGGTGGTGGTAGGGGCTTCGCTGGTCTGGTTCACCCTCAGCGGGCCGCTGGTCTGGGCGCTGCGCAGACGCATGAGGGCCCCCGTCCACACCACTTCTCCCATTCACGGACCATCCAGATGAGCACCACTGCCAAACTCCTCGTGCTGCAGGCCAACATGCCGGGGCAGCCACAAGTCGATCAGCCAAGCACTGACCGGGCCATTGCCGGTTGCCCACGCCGCCAGACCTGGAACTTGGTGGATGCCCCGAGCGCCGGTGCCACGATGTCTTGTGGGGTATGGCATTGCGAGATTGGGCACTGGCGTATCGCATTCCCGCCCCATGAGCATGAACTCTTCACCGTGCTGGAGGGCCGTTGTCGGGTGCATGCTGCCGACGGTTCCTTCCAGGAAGCCGGGCCTGGGCAGGCGATGTTCATCCCTGGGGGATTCATCGGTTCCTTCGAGGTGCTGGAGCCACTGAAGAAGACCTACGCTATCGTGAGCGGTGCGGCATAACCACCTTCGGCAAGGCCATAACCCTTCAGGATCGCTCGATGGATATCCAGACCTCTGCCCAGTTCAAGACTGATGAGGCCGCCATCCTGGCGACCGTGGCTGCGCAGCGTGACGAGGCTGTCGCACTCCTGACGGAGTTGGTCGCCGAGCCCTCATTGCTCGGTGCCGAACCTCGGGCGCAGGCTCTGATGCGCCGGGAGTTCGAGCGCAATGGCCTGGACATCCACGAGTTTGAGGTGGACGAGGAGCGCATTCGCGACCACCCTGGCTACTCGCCCTCGTTGATTTCCTACAACGGTCGGCGAAACGTGGTGGGTATCCATCGTCCTTCGGGACCGGCCACGGGACGATCGCTCATCCTCAATGGCCACATCGATGTGGTGCCAGTGGGTGCTGAGGCCTTGTGGACCACACCCCCGTTCCAGCCACGGCTGGAGGGTGATCGGCTCTACGGCCGTGGCGCAGCCGACATGAAGGCGGGCCTGGTCGCCTTCACCCTGGCCTTCAGAGCCTTGCGCCGCCTGGGGCTGGAGCCTGCGGCGCCGGTGTATCTGCAGTCCGTGGTGGAAGAGGAATGCACGGGCAACGGTGCGCTGGCCTGCCTGGTGGAGGGCTACACGGCCGACGCTGCCATCATCCCCGAGCCGGGGGAAGGCGTGATGACCGGACAGATGGGGGTGATGTGGATCACCATCGACGTGCTCGGTGTACCCGTGCACGCCTCCACGGCCTACACCGGCGTGGCCGCCATCGCCTACGCGCAGTATCTGGTGGCCAAGCTCAAGGAACTGGAAGCGGCCTGGAATGCCCCCGAGGCGCGCCACCCGCACTACTGCACCCACGAGCACCCGATCAACTTCAACCTCGGGCGAATCCAGGGCGGCGAGTGGACCTCCTCGGTGCCCACGCACTGCCGTGTGGACATGCGCTTGGGCTTCTACCCTGGCGTGAAGCCGGCGCAGGTGCGCGCCCAAGTGGAGGCGCTGCTGGAAGCCGCACATCAGGCCCACCCGCATCACGACAGCGTCACCTGGCGCATCACCTACCAGGGCTTCCAGGCCGAAGGGCTGGTGGTCGACATGCAGCAGCCCGTGATCCAGGAACTGCTTCGGTGCCACCGCGACGTGACCGGCGCTGAAGCGCCACTTCGCGCCTCCACCGCCACCACCGACGTGCGCTTCTTCCACCTGTACGGCCAGATCCCGTCCACCTGCTACGGCCCCAAGGGGTCGGACATCCACGGCATTGACGAGTGGGTGTCCATTGACAGCATGCAGCAGGTGAGTGCCGTGCTGGCGGTGTTCATGGCGCGGTGGTGTGGGTTGAACCCGCGGCCGGCGCTGCAGGCGCAGGGAAGCTGAGCTCGGCGACCCATTGGCCTCTGACAACGGCGAATCCGCATTTTCAGTCCATCGTTTTCAGCACACCTTTCCTCTGCGTTTGCCAATGAGTAGCCCTCTACCCGAAACCTGGTCCGCCCGCTGCCGTTGCGACGGCTTCACCGCCCAGATGTCCAGCCCACCGGTGCTGCAACTCGTGTGTCACTGCACGGATTGCCGCGCCGTGGCGGGCACGCCCTTCAGCAACTTCGTTTTCTTCCGAGCCCGTG
>CAYSOD010000240.1:0-6340 GCA_964432385.1 uncultured Rubrivivax sp. | reverse complement strand
GTCGAAGCGCCGAGACGTCAGCGACGAACGTGGCGATGCGGCGCTCGATGAACTCAAGCGGCTAGAGGAGGAGCTTGAGTGAAAGCGATCAAGGACGCGGGGTCCGCTTCTGTGCCGAACTGGGCCGAGTTCTACAAGGTCCTTCTGCAAGTGGGACCTTCCGCGCTGATCGGCATTCCCGCCGACTGGACCGAATGGTTTCGAGACGAAGGCGGCAGCAGCGACTGGTTTTGGTACGAGGGGATCGGTGAGGAGTTCTTCGAGAACTGGAAAGAGTCGCCAGAGTTCGCAGTCCGGGAGGCTTTCAAGAGCTACGTATTGGGCGTGCAAGCCGGGCTGCGCGAACTGCCCGTTTCGCCAAACAGCGAAGGCTGGGTGACCTGCGGAAAGAGCGGGGCGCTGCTTACGTGGGAGGAAAGCATAAGGGCGATCACCGGTGAACTCACAGCCGAGCATGTTCAGGCCTTACTGATCGCTGCGCGCGTTTCCGCGTGAGCACATTCCGACTCTCCCGGAGCTAAGGGTGCCGGTCTGACTGCCAGCTTCAGACTGACTGCCGGTGGTCGCGTTTGGCCGTCGAGTGACCGCTACGGACAGACCAGTCTTGGAGATCAAGTCCTCGCCCAGCGCGAACTCTCCACCCCACAACAGTCCGTACACGCAGCTAATTGAGTGCTTCCCCGGCCTCAACCCGTTGAAGCAGGCCGAATGGGTAAATAGCGGGTCATAGCCGCGGGTCGCTCCGGACTACACGCCTTATCGATCTCGTCCCGAGCTTGAGGATCAAAGATCGAGCACAGAGGCTGAAGCGCCTCTTCTCGTTCTATCGAGTGAACAAAGACGGAACCGTCGTGATGAACAATCGGGTAAGTCGAGCGACGGCTGTTCTTGTCTGCAACCTCTAGGATTGACATACCTTGAGCGCCTAGCCTCTCCCTCGCGCGACTAATGGCCGATCGGAACTCTGTTAACTCCAAGGAGTGGGCTGCTGACACCCGGGCACCTGGACCGAGGGGCATGTACTGATAGATGCTCCAGCGCCACGGCGCTAGTTCAAGGACATGAGTAGCTAGCTCGGCAAGCGAGTCAACGTTGCGCCGGGAGACGATCGTATTGACCTTAGATCGAGCGCCGATGTTCTTGAGCCAATGCAGGCGCTTCATCACGATGTCGAAATGACCAGGCGCGCTTCTCATTCCATCGTGTACATCCGAGTTCGGGCCGTCGAGTGGCAAACCCACTAAGTCGACTGTCCTGCTCAGAAGCTGTGTGTTCGCCTGTGACTGCTTCAGCGACTTACCGTGCGTGTCGATGTGGACGTACAACCCTGCCGCTTTTGCACGTTGAGCCAAATCGGCAAGGTATGAGTACTGGAAGGGATCACCTCCGCCGAACGTAATGGCCCGAAAGCCCAGTGATGCGACCCGATCGACGACGCTCGCGACGATCTGCCGCTGCCCGCGAGTGGTTTCGAAAGGCACGTAGCACCACTCGCACGTGAGCGAACAGCGATGGGCGAAGTTCAAGACTACTCGAGTCGCACGCGCGCCCAGATTAGCGGTCACAAGAGATCGGCCTATGTCGTGTACTGGCGGGGCTTGAGCGCAGGCAAGTCCTCCGGAAGCAGGTTCTTCTTCTGGGACTGCTCGAGCCACTCTTCGAAGGACACTCCGGATCGCCACAGCGTATCGAAGTGGCTCTTAAAGAGGCGATACAGCCCTACCCCCTCGTCCGGCCCGGCGGGCTGGGCCTGCAGGCAGATGCTTCGGTTCTCAATGCGGTTATCTATGACGCCGACGTGATACGGGTCAATGAACATGGTGGTCGTCGTAGCGAATACCGTTGCATGCATCCCGTAGCGGGCGAACCGCAAATCTAGCGTCGGATAAGTGTTGTACAGCTTGATCAGTCCTGGCACGTTCAACTTGGAATCGAACCGCTCGCCGTCAACATTGAGCTTGTTTCGGAAGCCCTTCTCCGCGGTGTTGGCGCCGGTGTAAATCCGACACTATTCGCTGGCGAGGTGGCGGTTTTGTGGCGGCCGTGGCCGAGACGAAGTGCAGATGGCCCCGCGAGGGGCCATCTGCTTTGTGAGGCGGTATTGGAGATCCGAGGTCAGAACGGCTCGTCGGGATCGAACTCGGGCGGCGGCCCGTCTGGCACGAGCTGATCGCGCCAAGCCTGTTGCACCTGCGGGCCGTAGGCTGCCCACAGTGCCTGTCGCAGCGCCTGCAGGCACTCGAAGACCGCCAGGGCTTGCTCGGGAGTCCAGTGCCACGGGATGTGTGCAGCCGCTGCTGATGTTGGCGACGACGAGGACGGGGGCTTGCTCATCGGGAGGCCTTGCGCGTTCTGGAGGCCGGCTCCTTGGCCGCCCGCTCGGCCTTGCGCAGCGCGTCGCGCTCCTGGGCCTCCTTGGCGCGGTAGGAGTCCCCGTCGATGCGCACCACCTCGGCGCGGTGCATCAGCCGGTCGATCAAGGAGACGACGCAGGCCGCGTTGGGGAAGACCTCGCCCCACTCAGCGAAGGCGCGGTTGGTGGTCACGACCGTGCTCTTGTGCTGGTAGCGCCGGCTGACGAGTTCGAACAGCAGGTCGGCGTGCCGGTTCGAGTAAGACAGGTAGCCCACCTCGTCGATGAGCAGCAGGTCCGGCGCGGCGTACTGACGCAGCTTCCTGCGCAGCGCCGAGTCGCTGTCCAGTGCTGCCAGTTCGCCCAGCAGGTTGCCCGCCGTGACGAACAGCGCCGTGTGCCCGGCCAGCACCGCCTGGTACCCGAGGTTGCACGCGCACATCGTCTTGCCCACCCCGTTGGGGCCCACCAGCACGACGTTGCTGGCGTCCTTGAGGAAGTCCAACGTCATCAATTCTTCGACGGCGCCGCGGTCGATGCTGCGGGGCCAGGCCCAGTCGAAGTCGGCCAGTGGCTTGAAGCGCCCGATGTGGGCCGCACGCAGCCGCCGCTCCAGGCTGCGCCGGCCGCGTTCGGCAGCCTCCCAGCCCAGCATCTGCGCCACCCACTGCGCCTGCTGCGGGTCGCCCATCACCTCGGCCCAGTGGGCTTGCAGGCCGTGCAGGCGCAGAGCGCCGGCGTGCTCGCGCAGCTGGGCCGGCGTGGGGGTGGCTTCAATCATCGGGCGTCTCCAGTGGATCGGGCGGGTTCTCGGGCGGTACGTCAGGTCGGCGGTCGTACGAGCCCAGGGCGTGCGGGCGCACTGGCGCGTCGCGCCGTGCCACGTGCTCGGGCAGCACCAGTGCCACCGGCGGGGGCTGGCCGCTGTCCTGGCGGGCGCGCTCCAGGGCCAGCCGCACGGCGTTGGGATGCGGCACGCCGCGCTGCAGCGCATCAAGGATGGCCGCCTGCAGCGCTGCGCTCCCCCACCTGTCCAGCAGCCTCAGCAGCGCGGCGGTGATGGAGCCCAGGTTCTCGCCACGCGCCGCGGCGCGCTCGAGCAAGGTGCTGGCCGCCGGCGCGGCCTGTGCCACACGGTCCAGGCCGCGGTGAGCGTGGGCCGCACGCTTGTGCTCGACCAGACGCTGCACGTGCGCCATGCTCTCGATGCGCTGGCCCCGATCCCAGCAGCGGTCGTGGCGTGCCAGCTCGACGGTGCCGTCCAGGATGCGCACCGTGTGCTCGTCGGCCAGCACCGCCAGCGTGCGCCGCACGTGGGTGTGGGGCACCGAGTAGTCGTTCAGGTCGAAGCGGATGTACGGGGTCTTGTCCACCGTGACGGCCACGCGCTGCCCGAGCGCGAACTCGTGCGGCGGCAGCGGAAGCAGCTTCGGGGCCTCGGCCTCGAAGGCCTGGCGCACGCTGTAGGCGCTGTCCTCGACCCAGCGCCGATCGGCGGCCGTGCCCAGGCACCACATCTGCGCCTGCGCGTTCAGGTCATCCAGGTCGGTGAACGAGCGCCCGGCGAAGAAGCCGTCGCGGATGTAGCGGATGGCGCGCTCGACCCGGCCCTTCTCGTTGCCCCGCGCCGGGGCCACCGGGCGTGGCTCGAAGCGGTAGTGGCCGGCCAGGGCCAGCAGCGTCGGGTTGAAGCGGATCGCGTCGCCCTGGCGCTCGAGCACCGCGCTCTTGAGGTTGTCGTACAGCAGCACCCGGGGCACGCCGCCGAAGGCGGCGAAGGCCAGCGTGTGACCGCGCAGGAAGCTGTCCATCCGGGCGTCCAGGAAGAAGTGCAGGAAGACCATGCGGCTGTGGCTGAGCACGATGACGAAGGCCATCAGAGGGCGGCGGGCGCTGCCGATCTGCAGGTGGCCGAAGTGCGCCCAGTCGACCTGGGCCTGTTCGGCCGGCAGCGTGCGCAGCCGCAGGTAGGCTTCGGCCACCGGGCGCGGGCGCATGGCGGCCACCAGGAAGCGGAAGTGCGAGCCGGCGCCCACGTAGCCGCGCTCGACGACCATGGCGTGCAGCCGCGCAGCGGTCAGCGTGGGGAACTTCTCCAGGGTGGCCAGGATGAAGGGCCGGTACGGATCAATCCGGCTGGGCCGCAGCGGCGAGGTGTGGACTGGCGCGCAGTTGCCAGCCAGCACGCGCCGCACGGCATCGCGATGCACGTGCAACTGCCGCGCGATGGTGCCCACGCGCCACTTCTCCACCGTGTGCAGGCGCAGGATCTGCGCCACCAGGTCAGGGGCTATGGTCATGGCGCCGTCGCCCGGGCAGGCCGTGGCGCAGGAAGCCCAGGCGCAGTGCCGTGGCCTGCCGCCGGCCGCAGCGGCGGCAGGTCCAGCACAGCGCGGCGATGGTGGGTTCGTGGGCGGCGCCACGCTCCGAGCTGCCCTGGGCGGCGTCGGCAGGTTCGACGGTGGTGCTGTCGTGCGTCCATGCCACCAGTGGAGCCGACACCACCCCCGGCGTGGAACCCTGGTGCGTCACGTTATGCGCCTGGCCCCCGGCGCCGACCCCGACGTGTATGGCGGCATTGCGCTCGGCGCGGCGCTGGCGCCAACGGCGTGAGCGTCGCGCATGCGCGATGCGTCCGCGCCAGGAGCGCTGGTAGCGCTGCGCAGCCTCGCGACGCGCCTGCTCACGGGCCTGATGCCGGCACTGCCGGCCGCAGTAGCGGTTGCCGCGGTCGCAGCGGCTGCACAGGATGACCTGCGCACGACATCGCGCGCACAGGTACAGGCGGGCGGGTTGGTCCATGCGCACCCCGGCACAACCGAAGTGCTGGACGGACTCGTCCCAGCGCGCCACACTGCAGTGGCACCGCCTTCATCGGCACGGTGCAGGGCGCGGTACGGTCGTCAAGCTTGCCGGCAGTCAGACCGCTGCCGCGCCCACCTTCTTCGGCATCGATCGCGTTGTACCGCGCCGTGCCGCCACTGCCGCCCGGCAGCGCCCACAGCGTGTGCGCCAGCATCGCCACATCCGGCCACGGCCCGCGCGCCCGCCTGGCCGCCCTGCAGGGCGGCCAGGCGGGCGCAAAGCACCTTCAAGACCAAGCCAGCCTGGCGGCCAACGATCACCCGGCTCACATCAAAACCGCCACCTCACCAGCGAATAGTGTCGGATCCTGACCGGCGTTCACAGTCACCTCTGGGCGCACGTTCAGAGTTCGATACACTGCAACGCAACTCCAGTTCCACATGCGGCCAATGACACGTCCGATCGGTCAGTCCGGCGTCGACCGGGTCTATCGGTGGCTCGCTGTCATGCAACTCACCGAAGCCGATCATGAGGATGGGCTCAGCCCCATCGAGCTCCAAGTGGCAGAGCTTCTGCTCGCTGCGCCCCGTCCGTTTTGCATGGAGTCAACGATCCGTCGCGAATGGACCTTCGAGACGCTGCTCAATATCTGTGGTTGGGCACGCCGACGCCGTCCCGGGGCGGGTGCCTGGGTCTATGTCCCACCTTCGTTTCCCCTGGCGTTCGAGCCGCTTCAGACTCTGGTGAGCCGCCAGGTGGACCATGTATCGGGATCTGACATCGACTGGATGTTCTTCGATGGCTGCGAGCACCAGGTGCCCACCATGCGGGAGACACTTGCGCACCTGGCTGGTCAGTGCGGCGCGCGCGCGCATGTGGAAGTCCAGGGTTCCTATCTGGGGCTGCCCGATATGGCGCGAGCGATTGCCGGCGCCATCAACTTGTGCAGAAGGGACCTTGGATTGCCGGACCTGGTCGAGGACGAGCGCCTGGCGGGCGTCGCGCTGCGGCATGCGATGGACTTGGCTCGGCGTGGCGAGATGAGTCACCGTGGCGCCGATGGATCTACGCATCACGAGCGTGTCTCGCGCCAGGGCCTGGACTATCGGGCCATCGGCGAAAACCTGTCGCTCGGAACTGCCGACTCCGCCGAAATCGCCCGCCTGTGGATGGCAAGTGACA
>CAYSOD010000239.1:0-6357 GCA_964432385.1 uncultured Rubrivivax sp. | reverse complement strand
GAAATCCTTGGAAAAAGAAATGGCCGCGCTCAAAGGCAAATTGGCCTCATCACAAGGCGATGAGCTCATGACCCAAGCCACCGATGTGAAGGGGGTCAAAGTCTTGGCCGCCTTGCTGCCAGGTGCCGATGCCAAAACTTTGCGCGACACGATGGACAAATTGAAAGACAAACTGAAAACTGCTGCCATTGTGTTGGCTGCGGTGGACGGTGACAAAGTTCAATTGGCCGCAGGTGTGACCGCGGACACCACGGGCAAAGTGAAGGCGGGAGAGTTGGTGAACTTCGTCGCCCAGCAGGTGGGCGGCAAGGGCGGCGGCAAGCCTGACATGGCCATGGCAGGCGGTACCGACGCCGCAGCCCTTCCCAAGGCCTTGGCGTCGGTGGCGGGCTGGGTAGGGGAGAGGGCTTGAACGCCGCGGGCGGGCCGGAGCCGGGCGTGGACCTCGCTGCGGCTGCGGAGTCTGCGCCCCCGCAGGACCTCGACCCCGTTGTCGAGGCCTTCGATGGCATCTGCCGGCGCCTGGCGGGCTTTGACGACACGCTGGACACCGAATGGGCCGACGGCTACCTGACGGCCGTGGCCGCGAGTTGGCGCGCCATCCCGCTGGACGAAGCGTTGCCGTTGATGTGCGGCGACGCCTTTGCGCGCGCTTTTTCCGACCCGGCTGACGAGGCGGCGGCACGCCAGGCCCTGCAGGCGCGCCTGAGCCAGTTGCGGGCAGATCTCGACCCCGAGGCCTTGCTGGACGACCCCGATCGCCTGCGCCTGGCCCCGCTGATGCATGTGTGGAATGACGACATGCGCCGGCAATTGGTCGAGGAGGGCTTTGGTACACAGGAAGACGCCGCTCAATTGCACACGGGCGCCAGTTGGGCGCTGGGCTTCTTCCAGGCATTGGAAGACTTCGCGACCGACTGGCCCGACGCGGACCCCGACGACGAGTACGCCGAGGTGTTCGACGAACTGCTGGAAACGGTGGCCGCGTTGATCATGGACCCCCGCGGCGAGGAGTTCCGCACCTTCGCCGCCAAGGGTTGGAAAGAGGCTGACCCCACACGTGATGAGCTGGTGGATGAAGCCTGCTTTGCCATTCAGGATCTGCGCCTGTGGTGGATCGACCACCCGCCCAAGCGCGCCCCGCTGCGAGCGGTGCAAACCCCCGGCCGCAACGACCCCTGCTTCTGCGGCAGCGGGCGCAAGTACAAGAAGTGCCACGGGGCGTGAGCGGGCGCATCCCTTGCTGAAACACTGAAGTGCCACCCACCACAGGAGCGACACCGGTGACCGAAAGACTGGACCTTCAAGGCCGCCACCTGGTGCTGGGGCTGTCGGGCGGCATCGCTTGCTACAAGGCGGCGGAGTTGGCCCGTGAACTGGTGAAGGCCGGCGCTACCGTGCAGGTGGTGATGACCGAGGCCGCTTGCCGCTTCATCACGCCTGTGACCATGCAAGCCCTGACGGGCCGCCCGGTCATCACCGACCAGTGGGACGCGCGCGCACCGGCCAACATGGCGCATATCGACCTCTCGCGCGAGGCCGATGCGCTCATCGTGGCTCCTGCCAGCGCCGACTTCATCGCGCAGTTGGTGCAGGGCCGTGCGTCCGAGTTGCTGGCGCTGCTGTGTCTGGCGCGGCCGCGCGAGCGTTGCGCGCTGTTGCTGGCCCCTGCCATGAACCGCGAGATGTGGTCACACCCGGCCGCGCAGCGCAACGTGGCCCAGGTGGTGGCCGATGGCGCATTGCTGCTGGGCCCGGGCCACGGCGCGCAGGCCTGCGGTGAGACGGGCGACGGCCGCATGCTGGAGCCGGAAGACCTGCGCGACGCGGTCATCGCCTTCTTTCAGCCCAAGCTGCTGAACGGGCAGCGCGTGCTGGTCACGGCAGGCCCCACCTTCGAAGCCCTGGACCCGGTGCGGGGCATCACTAACCTGTCCAGCGGCAAGATGGGCTTTGCCGTCGCCCGGGCTGCCGCCGAGGCCGGGGCTGACGTCACGCTGGTGGCCGGGCCGGTGCACCTGCCCACGCCTGCGGGGGTGAGCCGGGTGGATGTGCAAAGCGCCGTGCAGATGCTTGCAGCGGTGATGGCCCGCGCGCCCGCTCAAGACCTGTTCGTGGCCACTGCTGCGGTGGCCGATTGGCGGCCCGCCAGCGCCGCAAGCCAGAAGATCAAGAAGGACGGTTCAGGCCGCGTGCCTGCCTTCGAGATGACCGAAAACCCTGACATCCTGGCCTCGGTGGCCCGCCTGCCGGCAGCGCAGCGGCCCTACTGCGTGGGCTTTGCGGCCGAGAGCCACGACGTGGTGCGCCACGCGCGCGAGAAGCGCCTGCGCAAGGGCGTGCCGCTGATCGTGGCCAACCACGGGCCGGCGACCTTCGGCCAGGACGACAACGCGCTCGTGCTGGTGGACGACGCGGGCGAGACCGAGATGCCGCGCGCCGACAAGCTCACGCTGGCGCGGGCCTTGGTGGTGGAGATCGCCCAGCGGCTCGCTCGAAAGCTCACCTGAAGGGACCCCCGCCTGACCCTCCACCTTGTGTCCCGAGCCGAAGTTCGGGTTTGAATCCCTGCATGTGGCCCGCCCCTGCGATAACCCCATGACGCAAGAAGGCTTGAAGTGACAACGATCGATTTGAAAGTGCTGGACCCGCGCATGGCAGACGCCCTGCCGGCCTACGCCACGAAAGGCAGCGCCGGGCTGGACCTGCGCGCCTGCACCGACGCCCCGCTGGTGATCGAACCTGGGCAGGCTGCCCTGATCCCCACCGGCATTGCCATCCACATCGGCCATCCTGGCCTGGCTGCCATGATCCTGCCGCGCTCGGGCCTGGGCCACAAGCACGGCATCGTGCTGGGCAATCTGGTGGGCCTGATTGACAGCGACTACCAGGGCCCGCTCATGGTGAGCTGCTGGAACCGCGGCCAGGCCACGTTCACCGTGCAGCCCATGGACCGCATCGCCCAATTGGTGATCGTGCCTGTGGTGCAGGCGCAGTTCCGTCAGGTGCAGGACTTCGATGCCTCTGAGCGCGGCGAGGGGGGCTTTGGCTCCACAGGTCGTGGATGAGGGATCTGTCACCGGCAGCTGAGGAGATTGCAGCGGCTGTAGAGGGTGCTCTGAAGCGCGGGCGTGTTCATCCGCTCCGCAGGCGAAGGGCCAGCCGCTGATCAGTGCAGCGCAACGCCAGGCGGCGCGGGGTTCACCACCGCAAGCACCTCCTGGCCGATCGTGCCGCGCTCGGACTCCTCGGCTGTCGCTTCGCGCACGTCCAGCACCTTCAGCTGAATGCGGATCGCCATCCCGGCCATAGGGTGGTTGCCGTCCAGCACCACATGCGAGGGATAGACCTCGGTCACGGTGTAGAGGGCATCCGCCGGCATGCCCTGGGTCGCCGCCCCCACAGGCAGGCCTTCGATGCGCATGCCTTCTTCAAGACCCTCAGGAAAGAGCTTGCGGTCTTCGAAGCACACGAGCTGCGCGTCGTACTCCCCATAGGCATGCTCGGGCTCGAGGTGCAGGTGCGCCTCGAAGCCTACCTCCTGGCCCAGCAGCGCTTCCTCGATCTTGGGCAGAAGATCCTCGCCGCCGAACAGGAACTCGGTGGGTTCCTTCAGCTCGTCGATCGGCCGGTTCTGCGCATCGGTCAGTGTCCAGGTGAGCGTGACGACGCAGGGCTTGGAAATGTTCATCGCGGGATGATCGCACAAGGTGCGCTTGGGGAATGCGGCCCCGCGACCCCTGCGGCGCCGCGCCAGCGCGTGGTTCGCCCCACAATGGCGCATGGACGTGACCGCACCCCTGGCTTTGCTCGGTGGCCAGACGCCTGCCCAGTTCATGCGTCGTCACTGGCAGAAGAAGCCGCTGCTGGTGCGGCAGGCAGCCCCGGACCTCGTGCCGCCGGTGACACGGCAGCACCTGTTCGCACTCGCGGGTCGCGACGATGCGGAGAGCCGTCTGGTCGAGCGCAGCGGCGATGACGGCTGGCGCCTGAGCCGCGGGCCTTTCGGGCGCCGATCCCTGCCCCCCCTGGCCCGCCAAGGCTGGACGCTGCTGGTGCAGGGCCTGGACTTGCACGTGCCTGCTGCGCATGAGCTGCTCAGCCGCTTTCGCTTTGTCCCTGACGCCCGGCTGGACGATGTGATGATCTCCTACGCCAGCGATGGCGGGGGTGTTGGCCCGCACCTGGATGCCTACGATGTCTTCCTCCTGCAGGTGCAGGGCCAGCGGCGCTGGCGCATCGGCCGCGTGCGAGATGACCGCCTGGTGGAGGGTCTGCCGCTGAAGATCCTGCAGCATTTCGAACCCGAGCAAACGTGGGTGCTTGAACCTGGGGACATGCTCTACCTGCCGCCGCGTTGGGGCCATGACGGGGTGGCCGTGGGTGGCGACTGCATGACCTGCTCGGTGGGGTTTCGGTCGTCGTCCGTCGTGGAGCTTGCTGGCGAATTGCTGGCGCGACTGGCCGACCCGGACGATGAGGGCGAGGGCCCGCGCGCTGCCCGCCAGTACCGAGACCCGCGGCAGCCCGCCACGACCACCCCCGGCCTGATCCCGGCGGACCTGCAGGACTTCGCCCGGCAAGCGGTCCAGTCGGTGCTGGCCGCGCCGCGCCGGTTGGAGGCCGCCCTGGGCGAGTGGCTCACCGAGCCCAAGCCCAGCGTGTGGTTCGAAACCGGCCCTGCCGCGCTGCGGGTGGGACAGGGAGTGCGGCTCAACCCCCGCACCCGCATGATGTACGACGCCCACCATGTCTTCATCAATGGCGAATGCTTCCGGGCTGCGGGGCGCGATGCCCAGCTGATGCGTCAGCTGGCCGATGCCCGAGCGCTGCCGGCTGAACGGGTGGCGCGCCTGGGCCCGCAAGCGCGCGAACTCCTGGAGGATTGGGTCTCTGCCGGCTGGGTGCACGGCGGCGATGGGACGGAAGATCTAGGAGGGCACCAACCGTGATGCCCGAAGTCATCGACTCCGAACAGTCTTTTTGCGAGGCGGTGATTGCCGGAGTTGAGCAAGCGCATGTGCAGCGGCTTCTGGAGCTGACCTTGTGCGACCCGCACTTCGGGTTCTGGCCACTCAGTGACGCCAGACTGCTGAGCGCGCTGACGGCTTTCGCCAGGCTGCCGGGGCGCAGGCTGGTGATGCTGGCGCAGCGTTACGACCATGTGGCTCGGCGCCACCCGCGGTTCGTACGGTGGCGCACCGACTGGAGCCACGCCGTCTCCCCCCAGTGTCTGGACGACCGGCAACTGGAGATGCCCAGCCTGCTGTTGGCAGGAACGGCCCATGCGCTGTACCTTCGCGACCCCGAATCCTGGGAGGGTGAGTGGGTGACCGACCGTCGGCGGCTGCAAAGCCTGCATGAACAAGCTCAGTTCTGGAGGGCGCACTCCCAGCCCGATCTGCCCATCAGCATCACCGGGCTTTGAGTCGCTTGGCGGCGACTGTTCGGGGCCCTCGTCCGCGTTCAGTGCGTGGTCAACGTCGGCTTCCAACCGGTGCTCACTAGGGAATGCCCTAAGTCCGCATATAATCCCAGGTTGACGAGAAGGGGATCCCTTTTGTCTGGCGCGGTCTGATGCGAACTTCGCGAACGTCGTTGCATTCGGATGAGGCCCGCGAAACTCTCACTTTTGAACAACCAACTCACCCGTTTCGAGGATCAAGATGAAGAAGTCGCTCCTGCTGGCCTCCCTGGTCGCTGCCGCTGCCCTCGCCGCTTGCGGCAAGAAGCCTGAGCCGGCGCCTGCTCCGGCTCCCGCCCCCGCTGCTGCTCCGGCCCCGGCTCCCGCACCGGCTGCTGCGCCCGCAGATGCTGGCGCTTCTGCCGCCCCGGCTGCTGCCCCGGCTGCTTCCAAGTAATCGGCAGCTCAGCGCGCAAGAAGGCCGCCTGAGGGCGGCTTTTTTGCGTCTGGGCCCCGTAGCGGATAATCCGCCGCTTGATGAATCAAGACCCCGCGTCGCCTCCGCTCGAGGCCACCCCCGCCGCCGCGCCTGCTGTCGCAGCCCCCGGCCCCCGCTTCGATACCCTGCCGTTGGACCCCAAGCTGCTGCGCGCGGTGGCTGACAGCGGCTACACGGCCATGACGCCGATCCAAGCCAAAGCCATCCCCATCGTGCTGGACGGGCGTGATGTCATGGGTGCCGCGCAGACGGGCACGGGCAAGACGGCGGCCTTCACCATCCCTTTGCTGCAGAAGATGTTGCGGCATGAGAACGCGAGCGCCTCGCCCGCCCGCCACCCGGTGAGGGCGCTGGTGCTGGCCCCCACGCGGGAGTTGGCCGACCAGGTGGCCAACAACGTCAAGACCTACGCCAAGCACACCCAGTTGCGCTCGACCGTGGTGTTTGGCGGCAT
>CAYSOD010000238.1:0-6366 GCA_964432385.1 uncultured Rubrivivax sp. | reverse complement strand
GAGAACAGGAAGTCGCTGAGGTAGCTCATGACATGCTTGCGCTGCCCGCCAAACTCCACCCACTCGCTGCCGGGGCTGATGGTGTCGGCCAGGGTGGCGTCCAAATCGAGGCCGGCGCGCATCTGGTCGAAGTAGGCCACCTGCAGCTTGGTGCCCTGGCGCACGCCCCCCGAGCTGGGGGGCAGCTCGCCCAGGATCAGCTTGAGCAGCGTGGTCTTGCCGGCGCCGTTGGGGCCGATCAGGCCCACCTTGTCACCGCGCAGGATGGTGGCGCTGAAGTGGTCGATCACGAGCTGCTGCCCGAAGCGCATGCTCACGTCCTTCAGCTCGGCCACGATCTTGCCGGGCGGTAGGCCGGCGTCGAGCTCCAGCCGCACCTGGCCGAGCTGGTCGCGCCGGGCCGCGCGCTGCGCGCGCAGGGCCTGCAGCCGGGCCACCCGGCCCACGCTGCGGGTGCGCCGAGCCTCCACGCCCTTGCGCACCCACACCTCCTCCTGCGCCAGGAGCTTGTCGGCACGCGCATTCGCCAGGGCCTCGTTCTCCAGCTCACGGGCCTTCGTGGCCTCGAAGGCAGCAAAGTTGCCGGGGTAGCTGCGCAGCACGCCACGGTCCAGCTCGATGATGCGGGTGGCCACGGCGTCGATGAAGGCGCGGTCGTGCGACACCAGCACCAGGCCGCCTGAAGACCCCGAGCCGGCCCCGGTGCCGCGCCACTGCACCAGCAGGTCTTGCAGCCACTCGATGGCGTCGATGTCCAGGTGGTTGGTGGGCTCGTCCAGCAGCAGCACGTCGGGCCGCGCCACCAGGGCCTGGGCCAGGGCCACGCGCTTCTTGGTACCGCCTGACAGCGCGGCCACAGGCGCCTGCGGGTCGAGGTGCAGCCGCTGCAGCGCTTCTTGCACGCGCTGCTCCCAGGTCCAACCGTCCAGCGCCTCGATCTGGGTCTGCAAGCTGTCGAGATCGTCGGCCTCCGCGGCGGGGTGCTGAGCCTGGGCAACGCCAGTCTGTGCAGTTGAAGTTCCCGCCATCTGCACACCTTGCCCACTGGCCAGGGCTTCGTAGCGCTCACGCAGGGCCCGCGCCTGCGCCACCCCTTCAGCCACGGCGTCGAAGACCGTCGCCCCTTCAGCAAACTGCGGCTCCTGCGGCACGTACACGCGCCGCACGCCGCCTTGCTGCTGCAGCAACCCGTCGTCCAGGCGCTCCACGCCTGCCAGCACCTTCAGCAGCGAGGACTTGCCCGTGCCGTTGCGCCCGATCAGCGCCACGCGCTCACCAGCCTCCAGCGAGAAGGCGGTGCCATCGAGCAAGGGCACGTGCCCGAAGGCGAGATGGGCGTTGGTGAGGGTCAGCAGGGCCATGGGGGGGATTGTCGGTGGGTGGGGGCCACACCAGGGCCACGCCAAGCCAGCCCTGTGCCTCTTGAAGGCGCCAGGGCCGTGAGCGCTAGCGCCAGGGACTCGAGGCCGGGCTCTCGGCAGCGGCCAGGTCTGCAGCCATCAAGGGGCTCATGACCTCGACGCCGTCGCGTCCAGGGTAAGGTGAGGCCACGGGCGCGATGAGCAGCTTGCGTGCCGCGCCCACGTCCAATGCGGCCTGGTGAAAACCTCGGGACACCGTGGGCGCGCTGGAGCGCTTGATCTCGCACACCCAGGTGGGGCCGCCGCGCCAGTGCAACACCAGGTCCGCTTCTGCGCCACGCGCCGTACGGTAGAAGCTGGCCTCGGCAGTGGGAGCGGCCGCCAGCAACTGTTCGATCACCCACCCTTCCCAACTGGCCCCTGCCACCGGGTGGCCGAGCACGTGATCCAGGGTCGGCAGTCCCAGCAGGGCGTGGACCAGGCCGCTGTCCCGCACATACACCTTGGGGGTGCGCACCAGGCGTTTGCCCACGTTGCCGTGCCAGGGCGTCAGGCGGCGCACGAGCATGAGGTCGGCCAACAGGTCGACGTAACGCGCGACCGTCTGTCCGCTGACGGCCAGTGAGCCCGCCAACTGCGCTTGGTTGAGCAGCGCGCCTTGCTGATGGGCCAACATGGTCCACAACCGACGCAGCGTGGTGGCCGGAATGCGGGGGCCCATCTGCGGAATCTCGCGCTCGAGGTAAGTGGTGATGAAGGCCTCGCGCCAAGCCATGCTGCTGGCGTCGTCCTTCGCCAGCCAGGACAGCGGGAATCCCCCCCGTGCCCACAGGCGTTGCAGGGTGTCGAGTTCCTGAGGTTGCACTCCCAGTTCACAGGCTTGAAACGGGCCCAATTCCAGCAGGGCCAGACGCCCCGCCAAGCTCTCGCTGCCCTGCTTCAGCAAGGCCCCGCTGGCCGAACCCAGCAGCAAAAACTGCCCTGCGGCCTGGCCCTCACGCCGTCGACGGTCGATCACACCGCGCAACACCTCGAACAGCCCAGGCATGCGCTGGACCTCGTCCAGGATCACCAGACGATGCCGCTGGGCCAGGAGAAAGGCCTCGGCGTCATCCAGTTGGCGGCGCGCCGAGGGGAGCTCCAGATCGAGATACAGCGGGTCAGCGGCCGCGGACCGGTGGGCGAGCGCCATCGTCGTCTTGCCCACCTGGCGGGGGCCCAACAGGGCGACGGCCGGAAAGCGTTCCAGCAGCCAGCGCAAATGTGGTTCGACGGCCCGAGCGAACATGTCGCAAATCTACCATCCTATGGAGACTTTGCGACGTTAACGACCCTCAGCCGACCGCCACCGCCCGCGACGCCGCTTCGCGCCACAAAGTTTCTCCCCGACGCGCGTAAGCCTTCTCCTCTTCGCGGCAGCTGTCCACGAGCTTGATCAGGTGCTCGTCGTCGCTGGCCAGGGCTTGCAACACCAGCGTTTTCCAGGTGCGCAGCGGGGCCGGCGACACAGGCTGCAAGCGCGCGGCGACCACGCCATGCGCGAAGGCCTGCCAGAACCAGGCCCAGGCCCTGAGCGGCTCATCGACAAACCGGGCCACCACGCGCATGGCATGGGTGCCCGTGACCAGGTGCAGCGCAGTGAAGCTGCCCGTGTGCGCATAGGCGAAAGCTGCGGCACGGGCCAGACGCTGAGGCGTCCCCTCGTCCACGTACAAACGCGCAGCCGTGCGGTTCACGCGCCCGTCGCGCGCGGCGTCCAACATCTGCTGGCTGATCAGCGCCGCCCGTGAACGCCCGGCGCGCAACTCGCGCAGCAGCACGACCGGGTCCTCCTCCGCCGGCGCGCGGGAAGTGCCGGCCAGCGGGTTATGCAGATCGCCCAGCCGCTGGTGGCGGCAGGCCCAGTACGCCAAGGCATCGGCGAGTTCCGCCTTGTGCCCGCTGCGCACCGCATAGGCGGTGCGGATCAGGCCGTGAAAGGCCGCCGCACTCACACCAGGCATCAACTGCGGCAGCACCTGCCCCAGCATGTCGGTGGCGCCTTCCTGCTCGATCCACTCGGCAAACAGTGCGCGGTACACCGGCCACGCGTCGGGCTGACCAAAGCGCAGAGCCCAGGGGTCACCGGCAGACCAGGGCTGAGCCTGCGGTGCCGGCTCCAGACGCGGGGTGTGGCGCGCGACAAAGGACGACAGGCGGGCCTCGTCGGCGCCCAGGCGGTCCAGCGCCACCAAGGTCATGGGCAGGTGGTTGCTCAGGCCGCCAGCGTACTCCGGCGCGTAAGCGGCACAGCCATTGAGGGCATCGACCAGATTCATGTGTGAGCTCCTTGCGCGAGAGCGGGCCTTGCACGCGCCACTGCAGCCTCCAGCGCGTCGACAAACATCGCCGCGACGTCGAAGCCCGTCTGGTCCATGATCTCGCGAAAGCAGGTGGGGCTGGTGACGTTGATCTCGGTGAGCCGGTCGCCAATGACGTCCAGCCCGATCAACAGCAGGCCGCGCGCGGCCAGCACCGGACCCAGGGCCTGCGCGATGGCGCGCTCACCGTCGGTCAGCAGCATGGCCACGCCCTTGCCCCCGGCCGCCAAATTGCCACGCACCTCGCCGCCCTGCGGAATGCGCGCCAGCGCATGGGGCACCGCCTCGCCCCCGATCACCAGCACCCGCTTGTCGCCCTGAGCAATGGCCGGCAGGTAGCGCTGCACCATCACCGTCTGCGCCCCACCGCGGTTGAGGGTCTCGCAGATGGCGCCCAGGTTCAGGCCGTCTGCGCCAACGCGGAAGATGCCCATGCCGCCCATGCCGTCCAGCGGCTTGAGGATGATGTCGCCGTGCTCGGCGTGAAAAGCGCGGATGTCGTCCTCAAGGCGCGTGACCAGCGTGGGCGGAGTCCACTGCGGAAACTCCAGGATGGCGAGCTTTTCCGGGTGGTCGCGCAGCGCCGCCGGCTTGTTGAACACGCGCGCACCCTCACGCTCGGCCTGCCCCAACAGGTGGGTGGCGTAGAAGTACTCGCTGTCGAAGGGTGGGTCCTTGCGCATGACGATGGCGTCAGCGCCCCGCAGCTCGAAGCCCGGGTGCACCGCGTTGGTGTGGAACCAGCGGTCTGCTTCGCCCGTCAGCGTGATGTCGCGCACACGGGCCGTCACGGGTGATCCGGCCGTGCACCGAAGGTCGCGCGGCTCGCAGGCCAGCAGGGTGTGGCCCCGCCGGGCCGCCTCGCGCATCATGGTGAAGGTGGAGTCCTTGTAGGTCTTGAAGGACTCCAGGGGGTCGGCAACAAAGAGGATCTGCATGTCGTCTTGGAGGGGTTCAGGTCAGGCCGGGCCGTAGCCTGCGGCAGGTGCAGGAGGCAGGTGCGAAGGCTGCCGGATCAGCTGTCAGCCCGGCTTCACCGCACCCGCCACTGTTGCACAAGCAGCGCGATCGTGCCGGCCACCACACCCCAGAAGGCTGAGCCGATGCCCAACATCGACGCGCCCGACAGGGTGACGAGGAAGGTCAGGGCCGCCGCATCGCGATGGGGTTCGTCCTTGAGGGCCGTGACCAGGCCCGAGGCGATGGTGCCCAGCAGCGCCAGGCCGGCTACCGCCAGCACCAATTCCCGCGGGAAGGCCTGCAGCAAGCCCACCACCGCCCCGCCCGCCAGCCCGGCGAGTCCATAGAACATGCCCGCGGCCACGGCAGCGGTATAGCGTCGCCCCGGGTCGTCGCCGGCCTCCCGGCCCATGCAGATGGCCGCGGTGATGGCCGCCAGGTTGAAGGCATAGCCGCCGAAAGGCGCCAGCAGCACCCCCGTCACACCCGTGGCCACGAGGGGCGTGGAGACTGGCGTGTCGTACCCGGCCGCGCGCTGCGCCGCCACGCCCGGCAGATTCTGCGAGGCCATGGTGACGATGAACAGCGGCAGGGCCAGGCCCACCAGGGCCTGCAGGCTGAAGGCGGGCGACGTCCACACCGGCGCCGCCCAGGCCCCGCCCATACGCTGCCAGTCCATGGCGCCTTGTGCGGCCGCCACGGCGGTGCCGACCAGCAGCGTGAGCGGCACGGCGTAGCGGGGCACGAAGCGGCGTCCGACCAGGAAGGTCAGGACCATCCCACCCACCAGCAACGGCGCCGTGGCCACCGCGCCGGCCGCGTCCAGGCCAAAGCGGGCGAGCACGCCGGCCAGCAAGGCGGCCGCGATGGCCTGCGGTATGCGGTTCATCAAGCGCTCGAACAAGCCGGTCGCGCCTGCCAGCGCGATGAGGGCGCTGCAGGCGATGAAGGCGCCGATCGCGTGGGGCAGGTCGATGCCGCTGCTGGCCGCCACCAATGCCGCCCCGGGGGTGGACCAGGCCGTGAGCACTGGTTGGCGATAGCGCAGGGACAGGCCGATGGACGTGAGCGCCATGCCCAAGCCCAACGCCCAGATCCAGGAGGCCGTCTGCGCTGCGTTGGCGCCCACCGCCTGCGCCGCGGCAAACACCAGCGGCACCGAGCTCGTGAAACCCACCAGCACGGCCACGAAACCCGCCACCACGGCCGGCAGGGACAGATCTCCCAGCAGGCGGCTCATGGGCACCCGTCAGCGGCGAACATCCGGCACGGCCACGGCCACGCTGGGCCACCCCCGCCACCCGCGCTCAAATCTCCACCTTCGACCCCAACTCCACGATGCGGTTGGCCGGCAGGTTCAGAAAGTCCGCCGCCGCCGCCGCGTTGCGGTGCATGCTGGCAAAGAGCTTCTCGCGCCACAGCCACATGCCCTGGGCGAAGGTGGGCACCACCGAGTCGCGGCTCAAGAAATAGCTCGTTTCCATCTCGTCCAGCTCGATGCCGCGGCCCGCCAGCAGCTTCAGCGCCTCGGGCACGTCGGGGTCGTTCTTGAAGCCGAAGTGCAGCACCACCTGCCAACAATCGTGGCCCAGCGGCTCCACCTCGACGCGCCGATCAAAGCCGATCCAGGGCACCTCGTGGTGGCGCACGGTGACAAACACGTTCTGCGCGTGCAGCACCTTGTT
>CAYSOD010000237.1:0-6421 GCA_964432385.1 uncultured Rubrivivax sp. | reverse complement strand
ATGTAGCGGTCCACCTCGGCCTCGAGGGTGGCCAGGGGCAGCGACAGCCTCTGCGCCATGTAGTCGATGGCCCGCTCGCGGGTCCAGCCGTGCAGGTGCAAGCCGGTGTCCACCACCAGCCGGCAGGCGCGCCACATCTCCATGTCGAGTTGACCGAAGTGCTGGTGCGGCGTCTCGTACAGGCCAAGTTCATGGCCCAGCGTCTCGCAGTACATCGCCCAGCCTTCCAGGCAGGCCGAGTACTTGGTGAAGTTGGCGCGCCGGAACATCGGCAGCGTGCTCATCTCCTGCATCAGGGCGATGTGCATGAGGTGGCCGGGCCAGGCCTCGTGCAGGGCCAGGCTCACCAGGG
The DNA here is from genome assembly GCA_964432385.1 of uncultured Rubrivivax sp. Taxonomy (GTDB): domain Bacteria; phylum Pseudomonadota; class Gammaproteobacteria; order Burkholderiales; family Burkholderiaceae_C; genus Rubrivivax. Next base: position 6,069 of record CAYSOD010000237.1, on the reverse strand, counting down.
TGTAGGTGGGCACGCGCTCGGGCAGCCCGTTGACCCAGAACATCCCCGGCGCGGAGCCGTCGGCGGGGTTGGGCTGCGCGTAGGCCATCGGCAGCTTTTCCGAGGCCGCGGGCGGGATCGACTGCACGCCGTAGGTGGCGCGGGGCAGGTGGCCCATCAGCATCGGGATCTTCCCGTCGATGCGCTTCGCCACGGCCTCCACGCGCTCGCGCAGCCGCTCGGCCGAGGTCTCGCGGAAGGCCGGATCCTCGGTCAGGAAGCGGCGGTAGCCGGCCACGTCGCTGCCGTAGCCGGCCTGCGAGGCCACTTCGGCGATCTCCCCGGTGAGCCGCTGCACCTGTTCCAGGCCGAGGGCATGCACGGCATCGGGCGTCAACGGCAGGTTGGTGAAGTGCCGTACCCAGAAGGCATAGAACTCGGCACCCTGCGGCCCTTCGGTACAGGCCACGGTGTCCCGGGCCGCGGGCAGCAGCCGCTGTTCCATGATGTCGGCCAGCGCGTGCACGGCCGGCTGTATGGCCTGCTCCACGAGTTGGGCGGCCTGCTCGGCCAGCGCCTGCATCGGTGCCTGGCTGGCCAGCGGGCTGCGCAGGAAGGGCCCGTACCAGGCGCTGCGCTGTGCGGCCCCTGAGGCGGTGTCGCGCAGATTCTTCAGGGCCGCGGTGAGCACCACCCGAGGCTGGCGTATGCCGCGCGCGAGACCCTCGTCCAGGCAGGCCTGCACGTCCTTGAAGTAAGCGGGCAGCGTGGCCAGGCGGTCGACGTATTGCCGGGCCTGGCCGAGGTCGGCCAGCTGGGTCAGGTTGGCGAAGTAGACGGTGTTGAACTCGGGGCCCGCCGGCAGCAGCCATGGCCTCAGGTGGGAGGCGGTGGCATGCAGCTCCTGCAGGTCGCCCAGCTCGCGCTGCAGCAGGCGGTGCGTGATGCGGTCCTCTGGCGGCAGGCTGTCGAAGGCGATGTCCCGCAGCGATTGCAGCAGCTCGCCCGCGGCCTGGGCGCGGCGGCCGAAGTCGGCCGGTGACTCCCTGAACATCGTCGGGTCGTCGTTGGGCTGCCCGGCCAGCAGCGCATTCAGCGGGAACTCGTGGCGCAGGAACTGCCAGTAGCGCTCTGCCAGTTCTCCAAGCGCGTTGCTGCCACTTTGGCTCAGATCACCCATGGGCGGGCTCCTTCCACACCTGGCGTGCCAGGCGCAGCAGGTTGCCGCCCAGCAGCGCCTTCAGCGCGTCGTCTCCATAGCCCCAGCCCTGCAGGAGCGCCACGATCTCCTCGAGCTGCTCGGGCGGCATGAAGCGCGCGCCCAGCTCATAGCCCAGGCCGGGCGGGAAGGTGTCCTTCATCTGCTCGATATGCGCTTCCAGTTCTTGGGTGTCGAACACGTAGTCCAGCGCGATGGACACGTGCTGCGGGCCCACCAACTGCACCACGTGGTCCACATGGCGGGCGTAGGTCTGGCTGGAGATGTCGTTGCGGCCCAGGAAGATGCCCACGCCGTTGATGCCCACCACGCCGCCTGTGGCTGCGCAGGCCCGGATGAGCTCGTCGGGGATGTTGCGTGGGTGAGGGTGCAGCGCCGCGCAGTTGCTGTGCGAGAAGATGATCGGTCGCGTGGCCACCTCGAACACGTCGCGCACCGTGCGGTGGCCGGTGTGGCTCAGGCAGACCTGCATGCCCACGCGCTCCATCTCGGCGACCACCGCGCGGCCGAATGCGGTGAGCCCCTCGTCTTCGCTCTGGCAGCCGCCGCCCACCCGGTTGGCCTGGTTGTAGGCCATCAGCATCCAGCGCACGCCCAGGTCGTAGTACAGCTGGATGAGGCTGAGCTGGTCGCCCACCGCGTTGGCCCCCTCGATGTCGAAGCCCACCGCCAGCCGCCCAGTGGCATGGGCGCACTCCACGTCCTCGGGCCGCAGCAGCAGCAGGTACTCGTCGGGCCGCGCCAGCACCCAGTGGCGCAGCGCGGCCAGCATGCGCAGGTGGTCTTCAGGGCCCTGCTCGCCAAAACCGATGTTGACGGTGACCGCGTCAAAACCGGCGGCCTTGTGGCGCGCGAGCTGTGGCAGGAAGGTGGGGTCCAGCGGGCGCAGGGGCAAGCAGGCGTGGTGGTCCCAGACGGGCACGGCGTCGATGAGCCGGCGCGCGGGTGAGAGGGGAGCGTCAGACATAAGACATCATCAATCCTGGGGTCCGACCTTACGACGGGCGAGGAGTCAACAGGTTAGGCTCGGGCAAACAATATTTAGGAGACCCGACCGCATGGACCTCCACAGCGACATCGTGCAGGAACTGCCCTCGGCGCTGGACTTCGACCGCGAGTGGCACCGCGCAGCCCAGGAGGACGGCCGCTCGCAGCGCATTTCGCGCAACGTGGTGCGCACCATCTATGAGCCGCCCTACGGCAGCGGCATGACGGACACGGTGCGCCTGGAACCTGACGCCTTGGTCAACGTCATCAACTGCGTGGTCCCGCGTGCAGCCCACTGGACCTACGTGGACCAGGAACCCCTGATCACGCTGCGTGCGTCGCTGGCCTGCGACGTGGAGTTCCGCTACGGCGCCGGACCGGCGCTGGTGTTCAACCGGCCCGAGCTGACGCTGACCTGCATTCCACCCGAGTTGCCCTTGAGTGCCCACATCACCGCCGGTGCGCGGCAGCAGGGCATCGTGGCGGTGTTCAAGGCACGCAGCTTCGCTTCGCGCTTCGGCTTGCTGCCGGAGGACCTGCCGCCAGAGCTGCGCAGCGCCATCGAAGGCGACGCGGGCATGGGGCGCATTGCGTCCTTTCCCATCGACCACCGCGTGGCAGCGCTCGTGGCCGACACCCTGGACAGCCGTCTGCATGGGGAGTTGCGCACGGTGCAGTTGGCCGGTCGACTGGCAGAGTTGGTGGCTTATGCGCTGGAGGCCATGCTGCACCAGCACGAGTCTCGCACCGCCGCCCTGCCGCGCCGGCGCGATCTGGATCTGGCGCGCTCCGCAAGGGCGCGGCTGGACAGGGACTACCGGCGGCCGCCCAACTTCGGGGACCTGGCTCGCGAGATCGGCACCAGCCAGAACAAGCTCAAGGCCGTGTTCAAGCAGGCCTTCGGGCTGACCATGGCCGACTACTGCCTGGAGCGCCGCGTGCGCGAGGCGCAGCAATTGCTGATGGAGGCCACGCTCACCATCGCCCAGGTGGCCGAGCGCGTGGGCTACGAGCACCAGAGCAGCTTCACCGCCGCGTTCAGGAGCCATGTGGGTATGTCGCCCCGTGAGTACCGCAGGCACCGGGCCCCCTTCAGCCTGGAGTTGCCCTCCTAGGGTTTTCACCCTGGGGGTGGTCGGATCGCCTAAATCTTCGGTGCAAGGGCGCACGCGGGGCGCTGCGCAGGCTCTTATCGTGTCCGCAACCCTTCGGACAAGGAGCCTCACCATGACCACGACCTTCCGACTCAGCGCCCTGGCGCTGGCCCTTTCAGCCGCCTGGCCTGTGCTGGCCCAGCAGGCGCCTTCCACGCCGCCCGCCTCGGAAGACGAGTCGCAGCGGGTGGTCATCACGGCGAGCAAACGCGCGGAAAAGCAGCGCGAGGTGGCCGGCACGGTGTCGGTGCTGTCGGGCAGCGATCTGGAGCGGCGCGGGGCGCGGGACCAGGAAGACTCCTTGAAGCTCGCCCCCGGCGTTCAGTTCAACAAGGGCGACGTGGCGAGCAACACCATCACCATCCGCGGCATTGGCACGGCCACCGCCAACGAGGGCAGCGGCGCACAGCAGGGGCCTACGGGGTCCTACCTGGAAGATGTCCCCATGGCCTCGCCGCTGGGCAAGGGGACCGTGGTGGATCCCCTCACCTGGGATCTGGACCGTGTCGAGATCCTGCGCGGGCCGCAGGGCGTGCTCTTCGGCTCCGGGTCCCTGGGCGGGGCGGTGCGCTATCTCTACAACAAGCCGCGCTTCGGGCAGACGGAAGGCAGCATCAAGGCCGAGTACGCCAAGGCCACTGAAGGCGGCAGCGAGTTCTCGATCTACGGCATGGTCAACGCCCCGCTTTCCGATGCAGCGGCGCTGCGCGTGGTGGCCTTCGACCGCCGTGACCCGGGCTACATCGACAACCTGGGCACCAAGAAGAAAGATACCAATGACGTTCATCAGCGTGGCGGCCGCGTGTTGTTGTCGTTACGGCCGAGCAAGAACCTCACCGCGACCGTGACGGCCAGCACACAGAAGACTGACCAGGGCGACACCTTCAGCGTCTCTCCCGACCCGGGCAAGCTCGTGCACACCTCGCCCAACAACTCCACACGCAGCAGCACCACCGACTTCTACAGCCTCACGGTCGACTGGAACCTGGGGGCGCACACCCTGACCTCCATCACCGGGCACTGGCGCAACAAGGGTTCGAACCTCATTGACGACACGGAGCTCTTTGCCAGCCAGGGCATCGTGGTGCCCCAGGTGTACCGGCCGCAGACCAGTCACTCCAAGGCCACATCCCAGGAACTGCGCATCGCCAGCAACCCGGGTGGCGCGCTGAGCTACGTGGCGGGCGTGTTCATGCAGGACTTCAAGGGCGGCGGGCGGGGCCAACAAATCGACCCGTCGGCGGCCTTCGGCATTGCCACGCTGGTGGATCTCACCAGCCAGGGCAGCGGCAGCGAGCGCGCGGTCTTCGTGGACACCGAGTACAACCTGGGCAAGGGCTGGAGCGTGGGGGCGGGTGGTCGCTACTACCGCACCGAGGTGGACAGCAGCAGCACGGGTACCCAGTTCGGCGCGCCGTCCAACGTGGGCCCGATCAGCACCAACGACAGCGGATTCACCCCCAAGCTCACCCTGAAGTACCGGCTCAGCAATGACAGCCAGTGGTATGCCGTGGCAGCCAAGGGCTACCGCTATGGCGGTGTGAACGGCAGCGCGCCGTTCAAGCCCTACAAGTCCGACTCGCTGTGGAGTTACGAGTCGGGCTTGCGCCTGTCGCAGGCTGCGGGCCTTCAGGTGGATCTGGCGGTCTTCCTGCTGGACTGGAAGGACGCGCAGTTCACCTACTTCATCCCGCCCACGCCCACCAACCGCCTGCCGCAGTCCGGCATCGACAACGTCGGCAAGGCACGCAGCAGCGGCATGGAGGCGGCACTGCGCTACCGGGTCAGCGCAGCCCTGGACGTGGCGGCTTCGCTCGCTTACATCGACGCCAAGACCCAGGTTGACGTGGCCATTCCTGCCGGTCGTGGCGCGGTCACAGCGCCTGCCGGTTCACGTCTGCCGGGCACGCCCGACCTCCAGACCGCCTTGCAGGCCAACTTCAAGTTCGCCGGGCCGTTCGGCTCCCAGGGCCGCGCCAATGCCACCTACACCCACGTGGGTGACCGGGTGATGTTCCTGGGCGGCAACAAGCCCGCAGATGCTTACGACACCGTCGATCTGGGCCTGCAGTTCGTGAAGGGCAACTGGACCCTGGCCGCCGGCGTGGCCAACGCAGGCAACGAGAAGGGTGTCATGAGCATCACGGGCGCGCCAGCCGGGGTCGGTGCCTTTGCGCAGTACTTCCTGCAGCGCCCTCGCACGACCTCGGTCTCGCTGCGCTACGACTACTGACCTCGCGTTGAACGACGTCAACACCTACGCTGCAGCCGACTCCCGCGCCAGCTGGCGGGTGTTGGCCGGCTGCTGCCTCGTCGGCATCTTCGGGGTCACGTCGCTCTACGGGTCGACCTTCGGCCTGATGATGCTGCCCATGCAGAAGGAGCTCGGCTGGTCGCGAGGGGACATCACCTTTGCGCTGACGCTGATGACGCTCGTGGGGCCTGCCATCCTGCCGCTGGTGGGTTGGGTCATCGATCACGTGCGGCTGCGCCCGCTGATCTTGTGGGGCGTCTTGCTGCAGTCGGCCAGCCTGGCGGGCTTCGGCTTCATGCAGGGCAGCGTGTGGGTCTACTACGTGCTGAGTCTGGTGATGATCTTCACGGCCTCTGGCGCCTCGGTGCTGACGCTGTCCAAGCTGTTGCAGCTGTGGTTCGACAAGGCGCTGGGTCGGGCGCTGGGCATCCTGTTTGCCGTCGGGGCCGTGGGCTCGGTGATCCACCCGCAGGTGG
>CAYSOD010000236.1:0-6453 GCA_964432385.1 uncultured Rubrivivax sp. | reverse complement strand
GATGGAGCGGAGCACGGGCACGACACCTCTACCGGCTCCGGCTTGACCCGACTGCTGGCTGCGCTTGCACTTGCCACAGCAGCGGAGGGCCTGTCCTTCCTGGTCCCGGATGCACCTTGGTCGAAGTGGGTGGGCCTGGCGGTCGCTGCCGCAGCCATCGCACTGGCCGGATTCAGCACCTTCAGCAAGGGTCTGACCGCCCTGCGGCACGGCCGCCTGAACATCAACGCGCTGATGTCGGTGGCCGTCGCGGGAGCCTTCGTGATCGGGCAATGGCCCGAGGCAGCCATGGTCATGGCGCTTTACGCCATCGCCGAGCTGATCGAAGCCCGTTCCGTGGACCGCGCGCGCAATGCCATCAGCGGCTTGCTGGCGCTCTCACCCGACACCGCCGACCTGCGGCAGCCTGACGGCACCTGGAAAACAGTACCCGTCGGTGACGTGCCGATCGGCGCCACGGTACGAGTCAGACCCGGCGAGCGCGTCGCGATGGACGCCGTCGTCACCGAAGGCAGCACAAGCCTGGACCAGGCGCCCGTCACTGGCGAGAGCCTGCCGGTGGACAAGGGGCCCGGCGATGCGGTCTTCGCCGGCACCATCAACCAGACCGGCACCATCGAGTGCCGCGTCACCGCCGCAGCGTCGCAATCGACGCTGGCCCGCATCATCCACGCCGTCGAGCAAGCCCAGGGCAGCCGTGCACCCACGCAGCGCTTCGTTGACCGCTTCGCTGCCGTCTACACGCCGGCTGTGTTCGTGCTGGCGCTGGCCGTCGCCATCGCCGGTCCCTGGCTGTTCGGCTGGACGGTACTGGCTGCGGTCTACAAGGCGCTGGTGCTGCTGGTCATCGCCTGCCCGTGCGCCCTCGTGATCTCGACGCCTGTCACCGTCGTCAGCGGCCTGGCGTCGGCGGCCAAGCGGGGCATCCTGATTAAGGGGGGTGTTCACCTGGAGCAGGCGCGCCTGATCAAAGCTGTCGCGCTCGACAAGACCGGCACCATCACTGAGGGCAAGCCGCGCCTCGTCGAGTGGGAGATGCTGGCCAGCAGCTTGCCAAGGTCACAGGCCGAACACATCGCTGCCGCGCTGGCCGCGCACTCCGACCACCCGGTGTCGCGCGCCATCGCCGCCGGCCTCACGCCCAACAGTGTCGAGGCTCGCAACTTCTCTGCGCTGTCCGGCCGCGGCATCGAGGCCGACATCGGCGGCCAGCGCTATGTGCTGGGCAACCACCGCGTGATCGAGGAGCGCGGGCAGTGCTCCGCCGAGATCGAGGCCGTGCTTCACCGCCATGAAGAGGCAGGCCGCACGGTCAGCCTGTTAGCCACCGCGTCCGGGGTGCTGGCACTTTTTGCGGTAGCCGACACGATCAAGCCCTCGTCGGCCGCCGCCATCGGCGCTCTGTTGGCCATGGGCATCACGCCGGTGATGCTGACCGGTGACAACCAGGCCACTGCCGAGGCCATCGGCCGCGAGGCCGGTCTGACGGACATCCGCGGCAACCTGCTGCCCGAGGACAAGCTCGCAGCGATCCAGGCGATGCAGAAGCAGTACGGTGCGACGGCGATGACCGGCGACGGCATCAACGACGCACCAGCACTGGCGCAGGCCGACATCGGCGTGGCCATGGGCGCGGCCGGCACCGACATCGCGATGGAAGCCGCGGACGTGGTGGTGATGAACGACGATCTGCGGCGCATCGCCGAGACGGTGCGCCTGTCGCAACGCACGCACGCAGTGCTGTGGCAGAACATCGTGCTCGCTCTGGGCATCAAGGCCGTGTTCCTCCTCCTGGCGCTGTTCGACAACGCCAGCATGTGGATGGCCGTCTTCGCCGACATGGGGGCCAGCCTGCTGGTGGTCTTCAACGGCCTGCGGCTGATGCGTGCCTCCCAACGAAGCTGAGACGACCATGGATGCACAACCCAGACTGCTGCAGCCGACGAGGCTGCTCGATTTCACGCACCCTGCGATCGAAGCGCTGGTGGAGGAGCGCGGTTGGCGGCAGCTGCCGACCTATGAACGCATCGGCGCCGTGTACGACTTCGTGCGCAACGAGATTGACTTCGGCTACAACGAAGGTGACGAGTTGCCTGCATCGACGGTGCTGGTCGATAGCATCGGCCAGTGCAACACCAAGGGCACGCTGCTGATGGCGTTGATGCGCGCCGTGGGCATTGCCTGCCGCTTCCATGGTTTCACCATCGACAAGCCGCTGCAGAAGGGCGCGATCACGGGGCTGGCCTACTTGCTGGCGCCGCGACGCATCATCCACAGTTGGGTCGAAGTGGCCTTCGAAGGACGCTGGCTGAACCTGGAAGGCTTCATCCTCGACGCACCTTACCTGGCCAGCCTGCAGCGGCGCTTCCCGGGCCGGCAGCGGTTCTGCGGCTACGGCGCGGCCACGCCCGACCTGTCGGCGCCTGGCGTTGAATGGCGCGGACAGGACACGTACATCCAGAAGGACGGAATTGCCGAGGACTTCGGCGTGTTCGACAGCCCGGACGAGTTCTATGCGCGCCACGGCTCGAACCTCTCCGGCCTCAAGCGCTGGCTCTACACGCGGGTCATCCGGCACCGCATGAACGATCAGGTCCGACGCATCCGCGCCGAAAAGTGGTGATGCCGGTCACGGCGATCAGCCCTGCGGACCCGTCTCAAACTCTGTAGCTGCTATACTCTTTTCATGCGCCGTTGGTTCGCGATCCTCATGCTCGCCCTCCTGCCGCTCCAGTTCAGCTGGGCGGCCGTGGCGGCGTATTGCGGGCACGAAACCGGTCAGCACGCCGAGCACCTGGGCCACCACGAGCACCAGCACACGGACCAGGCCAAGGCCGACCAGGACAGCGCGCCGGCGGACCAAAAGGCACCCGCCGGTTTCGACTTTGACTGCGGCCATTGCCACGGCACCTGTGCCAGCATGCCCGCGCCCTTGGGCGACACGTCGCCGCTGGCCCTGGCGTCACACCCGGTGACGCCTGTCGAAGGCATCGTGCGCACCCTCGCGCAAAGCCCGCCCGAACGCCCTCAGTGGCTGCCCCTCGCCTGATCGGCGAGGCGGGTCTCTTCCCTTTCTGAAGCCCGTTCGCGCCTGAGTGCGCGCCAGTTGACGTTCGTGTCAGTGGCGCCGTGCCAGGCCCGATCCGACTCTGAGTTGCTCAGCGTCGCCCCTTGCCGATCTCCCGTGGGTTGTTTTCAACACTGGAGCATCGGATGCACCGAAGAAGATTCCTGGCTGCCGGACGGTGGCAACACCCCGCCCGCGCCACACTGACCCTGGCACTCGCCGCTGCACTGACCGGCGCTCTGATCGAGGCGCACGCGCAAACTGCGGCAACGCCCACCGTTCAGGACCGGCCAACGCTGCGTGCGGCCTTCGAAGCCGCCTGGGCGCGGCAGCCCGAAGCCCAAGCGTTAACGGCGCGACGCGACGCGGCACGCGCGCAGCAGCAGGCGGCCCGATCGTTGACGCCCGAACCGGTGGCGATGGAGCTGTCCACCAAGACGGACCGCCTGAACCGCAACCTCGGCACCCGCGAGTACGAGATCGGCGTGGCGATCCCGTTGTGGCTGCCGGGCGAACGCGGCCGCAGCCAGGCCCTGGCCGATGCCGAAGGGCGTGCCATCGAGAGCCGCACCACGGCGGCCCAACTGCGCGTGGCAGCCACCGTCCGCGAGGGCTGGTGGACTTGGCAGCGCGCCCGCGTGGAACTCGATGCCGCGCGCGGCCAGCTCGACAACGTTCGCCGCATCGCGGCAGATGTCGGCAAGCGTCTGAAGGCCGGTGACTTGGCCCGTGCCGACCAGCATCAGGCCGACGGCGCCGTGGCAGCGGCCGAAGCCGCCGTGGCGCAAGCTGAAGGTTCGCTCACGGCCGCCTGGCAGCAGCTTCGTCCAATCGTCGACATGCCAGGCGCTGCCGCACCCAGCCATTCGCCCAGCGCCGACGCCGAACCCGAGCCGTCCACGATGCCCAGTGCTGCGGACGGCCTGGAGACGCATGCCGAACTGCTCTCGTTGAAGGACCGCTCTGCCGTCGCAGACGGCGTGGCTGCACTCGCGGCCACGCAGTCTCGCGCCAGCCCCGAACTCACCATTGCCGCCACCCGCGACCGGGGCACGTATGGCGAGTCCTACCAGCAGACCTTCACGGTCGGTGTGCGCATCCCCTTCGGTGCCGGTCCCCGCCACGATGCTCGCGTCGCCTCGGCCCGCGCCGAGGCGGTCGAACTGCAGGCGCAGATGGCATTGGAACGTGCCCGCCTCGCAGGCGAGCGCGAAGCCGCCCGCGCACGCGCCGACGCGGCTCGGACGCAGTTGGCCGCTACCGAACGCCGCGCCCAGCTGGCGCGCGAATCGCGCGGCTTCTTCGACAAGTCCTTCCGCCTGGGCGAGTCCGACCTGCCCACGCGCTTGCGCATTGAGGCCGAAGCCGCAGACGCCGAGCGACAGGCCGTGCGTGCCCGCATCGAACTCGCCGCAGCCATCTCGGCGTGGCGGCAGGCCCTCGGCCTGCTGCCGCAGTGAGCCGCCAGAACTCGCGCTCACGAACACGCTCAGCGAACCCCTTTCAGGAATCCCATCCCATGAAGTCCTCCCTCTCCCTGACAGCACTCGGTCTCGCGGCCGTGCTGATCGGCTACAGCCTGCCGGCCATCGCCGGCGATGGCCATGACCACGGCGACTCCGCCCCGGCCGCCACGGGTACGGCGCTGCCCCGTTTTGCGGCGGTGTCGGAGACCTTCGAGCTCGTCGGCGTTCTCGACGGCAAGCAGGTGACCCTCTATCTCGACCGCTTTGCCGACAACGCCCCGGTGCGCGGCGCGCAGATCGAACTCGAGATCGCAGGGGTCAAGTTCAAGGCCGAGGCACACGGTGACGACGCCTACGAAGTGGTGCTCAAGGAGGCGCCCAAGCCTGGCGTGCTGCCGATCACGGCGACCGTGACTGCAGGCGCCGAAGTCGATCTGCTGGCCGGCGAACTCGATCTGCACGAGGCCGCCCATACCGACGAGCCAGCGCATGAGCACTCCTGGAAGAAGTTCGCCGGATGGGCCGCTGGCGGCCTGGCCGCCCTGGCCGTGCTGGTGTTCGGCGGGAGACGCCTGATGGCTGTCCGCCAGGTTCGCGCCGGAGGTGCAGCATGAGGCGCGCTTCTTTGCATCGCCTGGCCTGGCTCGGCGTGGTGCTGGCACTCGTGGCTCCACTGACCGCGCAGGCCGGGGAAGGCCATGACCACGGCGATGCACCCGCCGCGCCGAGCGCAAACGGCCCCCAACGCCAGCCCGACGGCAGCGTGTTCCTGCCCAAGCCGGCCCAGCGCCAGCTGGGGGTACGCACCATGGTGGCTGTGGAAGCCGAGCTGCCACGCTCGGTCGAGTTGAACGGCAAGGTGCTGATGGACCCGAACGCGGGCGGCAAGGTGCAGCCGCTGAACGCCGGCCGCATCGAGCCTGGTCCGCGCGGCCTGCCCAACCCGGGACAGGTCGTGCGCAAGGGCGAGGTGCTTGCCTACGTGGTGCCATCGACAGCGCCCATCGAGAGATCGAATCAATCCGCGCAACTGGCCGAGCTGCGTGCGGCCAAGTCGCTCGCCGACAAGCGCGTGGCGCGGCTGAAGGAGTTGGCGGATACCGTGCCGCGCAAGGACATCGAGGCGGCCGAGAGCGAGGCAGCCAGCCTGACCGAGCGCATGGCGGCCGTTGGCGGTGGGCTGGCAACGAGGGAGGCGCTGGTGGCCCCGGTGTCGGGCGTGATCGCCTCGGCCCATGCTGTCGCCGGCCAGGTGGTCGATGCCCGCGAACTGCTGTTCGAAATCATCGACCCGGGGCGCTTGCGCATAGAGGCACTGGCCTTCGAGCCCTCGCTCGCGGCCAATGTCGGCAGTGCCACGCTGGCAGTCGGCGACCAGCGCGTGCCGCTGGAGTACCTGGGTGCGGCGCGCAGCCTGCGCGAGCAAGCGCTGCCGCTGGGCTTCCGCGCCCAGGGTGCGGCCCTGAACAGCCTGGCTGTCGGACAGCCCGTGCGCGTATTCGTGCAGACGAAGCAGACAGTCAAGGGCATCGCGGTCCCGGTCGCGTCGCTGATGAAGAACCCAGCCAACCAGACGGTCGTCTGGGTCAAGACCGCGCCCGAGCGCTTCGAGCCCCGCAGCATCACGACAGAGGCCCTGGACGGCGTGAACGTCGCGGTCACGTCGGGCCTGAAAGCCGGTGACCGCATCGCCACGCAAGGCGCCACGCTGATCAACCAGGTGCGCTGACATGTTCAAGTGGCTACTCGATAACAGCCTGACAAACCGGCTGCTGGTGATCATCGCCAGCGTCGTTCTGATGGCCTATGGCGCGTTCACGCTCTCGCGCACCCCGGTGGATGTGTTCCCTGACCTGAACAAGCCGACCGTCACCATCATGACCGAGGCCGGCGGCATGGCCGCCGAGGAGGTGGAGCAGC
>CAYSOD010000235.1:0-6470 GCA_964432385.1 uncultured Rubrivivax sp. | reverse complement strand
CAGCAGCGAGGTCTTGCCGCAGCCTGAGGGGCCGATGAGCACCCCGATCTGCCCCGGCGCAAGCGACAGCGTGACCCGGTCCACCGCCGGCTTGGCAGAGGCACTGCGGGCGTAGCGCACGCTGACGGCGTCGAGTGACAGGAACATGGTCCCCTATGATAGCCAAATGAGTATGGTTCTCATTTCCATGCCGCCCGGCGGCCTGGGGTCTCCCAAACGATGAGGGCCCTGTTGATCCTGGTCAGCCTGGTGCTGGCCGCGCCCGTGGCGGGTGTGCTGCTGTCCTGGGCGCGCCTCGATGAGCAGGCCCTGGCCGTGTTGAGCCACCAGGCCCAGACAGTAATGGCGGGCTACGCCGGGCAGTCCCTGCTGCTGGCTGCGGGTGTGGCGGTGGGCACCGCCTTGCTGGGAGTGGCCACCGCGGTGGCGGTGGCGCTGTTCCGGTTTCCCGGCCAGCGCTTCTTCGAGTGGGGGCTGCTGCTGCCCATGGCCATGCCGGCCTATGTGCTGGCCTACGTGGCTACCGACGCGCTGCAGCCCAGCGGCGCGCTGCAACAGGCCTTGCGGCAGGCTCTCGGCGCCACCGGGGCCGGCGCCATGCGGCCCTTGTGGCCTGATGTGCGCAGTTTGGGCGGGGCCATCCCGCTGTTCGTGCTTTGTCTGTACCCCTATGTTTACCTGCTCACCCGCACGGCGCTGGGGGACCGGGCCGTGCAGATGATGGAGGCCGCCCGGCTCCTGGGCGCGGGCCTGCCCCGGCGCCTGTGGACCGTGGCGCTGCCCCTGGCGCGGCCCGCCGTGGTGGCGGGTGTGGCGCTGGCGCTGATGGAGACGCTGGCCGACTATGGCGTGGGGGCCTACTTCGGCCTGTCCACCTTCACCACCGGCATCTACCGTGCCTGGTTGTCCATGAACGATCCGGTGGCCGCCTCGCAGCTGGCCTCGCTGCTGCTGGGGGTGGTGGCCGTGCTGCTGGCCCTGGAGCGGCGCGCGCAGTCGCGCCTGCGCTTTGTGACGAGCCGCACCGGTGCGGCCCAGGCCGCCGATGCGAGCCCGGTGGCGTTGCACGGGCGCGCTGCGTGGGCGGTGTGTGCCCTGTGCACGCTGCCGGTGTTGCTGGGCTTCGCCCTGCCGGTGGCCTGGCTGCTGGCCATGGTGTGGCGCGAGGCGCAGTACGGCGAGCTGGGCCTGCCCGTGGCGCGCTTCGGGCAGTGGGCCTGGGCCACGTTCCGCCTGGCAGGGGTCAGCGCCGTGGCTGCCGCGGCCATCGCGTTGGCCTTGTCTTTCACCCTGCGGCTGCAGGGTTGTGCGGCAGGCGCCGGCACCGCCTTGCGTGCATCCGCGCGCGTGCTGTCGCTGGGATATGCCGTGCCCGGCGCCGTGGTGGCCATCGGCATCCTGGTGCCCCTGGGCTGGGCGCAAGCCCGCTGGCCTGACACCGCCTTGACGCCCTGGTTCACAGGCACGCTGCTGGGCGTGCTGTACGCCTACCTGGTGCGCTTCTCCTCCGTGGCCCTGCAGTCGGTGGAAGCGGGCTATGCGCGGGTGCCCGCCTCGGTGGACGAAACGGCGCGCATGCTCGGCGCGAGCCGCGCCCGGGTGTTCTGGCGCCTGCACCTGCCGCTGTTGCGTCGCCCGGTGCTGGCCGCCATGCTGTTGGTCTTTGTGGACGTGATGAAGGAGCTGCCCGCCACCCTGGTGCTGCGGCCTTTCGGCAGCGACACCCTGGCCGTGGTGGCTTACAACCTGGCCCGGGACGAGCGCCTGGCAGAGGCGGCGCTGCCGTCGCTGGCCATCGTGCTGGTGGGGCTGCTGCCCGTGATCTTGCTGTCACGGGCGATGAGGCAGGGCTGAAAATTCGAGAACGGGCTGCCAAGAAAGCGCCAGAACGCCTCAAGTTCTCTTCCGCTCCTGCGGGGTGACCCGGCCAGGCACCGCCCGGGCCTTGGGGATGCCCTCAGCCCCCCGTCCAAGACCCTTTGTCAGGCGCCCACGTGGATCTCGTTGACCACGGTCCGCACGCCCGGAGCCGCCCACACGGCGCCTTGCACAGCGTCACGCTCCTGCCAGGAATGCACCGTGCCGCGCAGCGTGACCTTGGCGCCGTCCACCGACACGTCCACACGCCGCGCCTCTCGCAGGGCCTGACGCTGCAACGCCTCGGAGATCCGCGTGGACAGGGCCGTGGGCATGGCCTTGGCTGCGAGCGTGATCTCGTTGCTCACGCCCACCACACCGGTGAGGGGGCGCAGTGCCTTTTCTGCGGCGCGCCGCTGGAACTCCCAATCCACCTCGCCTGACAGGCGGATCCAGCCGTGCTCCACGCTGACTCGCAGTTTGTCGGCGGGCACGCGCGCTTGCCACTTCAGCGCCTGGGCGGCGGCGGCGGCGATCTCGCTGTCGCTGCGGCGGTGCTGGGGCGACAGCGTCACGTCGACTTCGATGGCGGTGGCACGCACGCCGTCGATGCGCCGCAGGGCGCGTTCGATGGCGAACTTCTCGGCGTAGGTGTCAAGATGGCCGCTGACGGTGACGATGCCGTCCTTGACCCCCACGCCGATGGAAGCTGCGTTGACCTCCGGGTCCCACTCGAGTTCTGCCAAAACATCCTTCTTGAGTTCGCTGTCGGTCTTCATGGGTCGGGGCTCCTTGCGCCTGCGTGGCGGCTTGAAACGGGGTTGATGAAGGGGTTGGACTGAGGAGCGCGGGCCGCAAGGCCCTGCGTTGCATCGCATCTTGGGCCTGCCCGTTTCACGCCCCTTGCGCCGGCGCAAGGGCTTGGCAGGTGCACGCTCGACATTGCATCTGCAGGCCCCTGTCGGCGGCCCGAGGAGAGCAGATGAAACCCACGTGGATCGTGATTGCGGATGGATCAAGGGCCCGGTTGTTCGAGCAGGTGCAGCCCCGGCAGGGGTGGCGCGAGTTGCGCGCCTGGGTCAACCCGGCCACGCGGCTGCGCACGGAGTCGCTGGCCTTTGACCAGCTGGGGCGTGCCAGCAAGGGCCAGCCCGGCGCCACCAGCTTCGTGCCCCGCACCACCCCCAGGCAGCGTGAGCACCGGCGATTTGCCCACGAGCTGGCGCGGCATCTGGACCTGGGCGTGCGCTCCGGCCGGTGCGACGGCCTGGTGCTGATCGCTTCCAGCGCCCTGCTGGGCGAACTTCGTCAGGCCTTGCCCGCCCAGGCCTCCAAGCGGGTGCGCTGGTCGGCCCCCGTGGACCTGACCTCCTACACCGGACGAGAGCTTGAGACCCGGGTGGAGGCCCTGCGCCCGGCCCCTGCCACCTTGCCGGAGGCACCCGAGCCCACCGCCGGGCTAACGCCCAGCGCAGTGCGTCTCAGCTGAGCGAGAACTCCTCCGCGGGGCGGAGGTGGCGGCGTTCGCCCAAGGCCGCGGCCAGCGCGTCATCCACCCGCTCCAGCCAGACGAACTCCAGCTGCTCGCGCGCTTCCTGCGGGACGTCCAGCAGGTCCTTGCGGTTGCGTGCCGGCAGCAGCACGGTGCGCACGCCGGCACGCAGCGCCGCCAGCACCTTCTCCTTGATGCCACCCACGGGCAGCACCAACCCGCGCAGACTGATCTCGCCTGTCATGGCCACGTCCGGGCGCACGGCGCGGTTGGTGAACAGCGAGGCCAGCGCGATGAACATGGCCACACCAGCGCTCGGCCCGTCCTTGGGGATCGCGCCGGCGGGTACGTGCACGTGCACGTCCACATGCTCGAAGGCGCTGGGTGGAATGGCCATGTGCAGGGCCTGAGACTTCACCAGGGTCAGCGCAGCCTGCACGCTTTCCTTCATCACGTCCCCCAACTGGCCCGTGAGGATCAGCTTGTCGCTGCCGGGCACCCGGGTGGCCTCGACGAATAGGATGTCGCCCCCCGCGGAGGTCCAGGCCAGCCCGGTGGCGACTCCGGGCAGCCCGGCCCGCAAGGCCGTCTCGTGCTCGAAGGGCGCGGGCCCCAGGATGCTTTCCAGGTTGGCGGCGTCCATGCGCACGGTGGTACTGGCGCCTTCGGCCACCTGGGTGGCGGCATGCCGCATCAGGCGGCCAATCTCCCGCTCGAGCTGGCGCACGCCGGCTTCTCGTGTGTAGCTGGCCGCCAGCTCTTTCAAGGCGGCGTCAGTGACCTCGCACTGGGCCACCTCCAGCCCCGCGCTCTCGAGCTGGCGCCGCACGAGGTAGCGGCGTGCGATCTGAAGCTTCTCCTCCTGCGTGTAGCCCGGCAGCTCGATCACCTCCATGCGGTCGCGCACGGGCGCAGGCACGACGTCGATCACATTGGCCGTGGCGATGAAGACGACGCGGCTCAAGTCGAAGGGCAGGCCCAGGTAGTGGTCGCGAAAGGTGTTGTTCTGCTCCGGGTCCAGCACCTCCAGGAGCGCTGCGGCCGGGTCGCCGCGCAGGCTGGTGCCCATCTTGTCCACCTCGTCAAGCATCATCACGCAGTCGCGCGCCCCCGCGCGCTTGAGGCCTTGCACCACCAGGCCGGGCAGGGCGCCGATGTAGGTGCGGCGGTGGCCGCGGATCTCCGCCTCGTCGTGCACGCCGCCCAGCGATACGCGAACGAAGGGGCGGCCCAGTGCTTTGGCGATGCTCTGGCCCAGTGAGGTCTTGCCGACCCCTGGTGGCCCGGCAAAGCACAGGATGGGCGCGCGGCCCTTGGGGTTGAGCTTGCGCACCGCGAGGTACTCGACGATGCGGCGCTTGACCTTGGGCAGGCCGAAGTGGTCGGCCTCCAGCACGGCGCGGGCGGCCTCCAGGTCGATCGCCATGGGCGCAGGTTCGGCCCAGGGCAGCTCGGTCATCCATTCCAGCCAGGTGCGCAGGATCGGACTCTCGCCGGAGCTCTCGCCCATGCGCTTGAGGCGCTCGAACTCCTTGCGGGCCTGGGCCTCGGCCTCTGGCGGCATGCTGGCCTTGGTGATGGCCTCGTCCAGGCGCTGGAAGTCCTGGGACTGCTCGGACTCTTCGCCGAGCTCCTTGCGGATGGCCCGCATCTGCTCTTGCAGCAACACGCGGCGCTGCCGGTCGTCGAACTGTTCCTTGGTCCGCGCGCCGATCTCCTGCGACAGCCGCAACACCTGCAGCCGGTGCGTCACCAGGTCCAGCACGCCCTTGAGCCGGGCCTCGGTGTTGAGCGTCTCCAGCAGCACCTGCTTCTGCTCGGGTTCGGCGTCTACCAGGCTGGAGGCCAGATCGGCCAGGTGCGCGGGCGAGGTGGTGGCCTGCATGACCTGGGTCAGCTCCGCCGGCACGCTGGGCAGCAGGGACAGCAACTCGGCCGTGCGCTCGCGCAACTGCAATGCCAGCGCCTCGGCTTCGGCCGAGGGGCGCTCGTGATCGTTCTGTGTCAGGTGCTCCACGCGGGCGGCCATGAAGGGGTGGCCCGGTACCAGTTCCATCACCCGAACCCGCCCCAGGCCCTGGCAGACCACGTGCCACTGCGATTCGTCCCCGCGGGCGTGCTGCACGATGCGGGCCAGCGTGCCCACGGGGTGCATGTCCACCAGGCCGGGGTCGTCCACCGTGGGGTCACGCTGCAGCACCACGATCAACGAGTCCTTGGAGCCGATCGCCCGGGCCACGGCCGCTACCGAGCGCGGCCGCCCGATGGTGATGGGGGCCAGCACCTGCGGAAAGAGCACCAGGTTGCGCATCGGCACGATGGGCAGCACGTTGGGCGGCAGGTTGGCCCCCAGGGCGATGTCGGTGGCGGAAGTGGGCGTGGCGGCAGGTTCGGTCATTGGGTCTCCTTGAACACTGCGACGCTAGGCCGAAGGCGGATAGGGCGGTTGACCAGGCGCAAGACGAGGCAGCGAGACAGCGCCGGCGCTAAGCGCCTTTTCCCCTTCTTGGAGCCAGTGCAGCGTCACCCGGCCGCCATGCCCCGCGGGGGGCATCAGACCCGCACGTTGGCAAACTGCCAGGGGTCGTCAGGCTCGGGTGCTCGGCCCAGCGCGGTATGGCGCGCCTGCAGCGGCGTCCAGTCGGTGCGCACGGCGGCCAGCGTGCCCAGGTAGGGCCGGGCCAGGGCGAGGATTTCCTCGTGGGGCAGGTCCTCCGGCTCGAGCAGGCCGCGGTTCGGGTGCTGTGCAGCCCACACCGCGGCGGCCATCACGCCGGCGGCCACCTGCAAGGTGGTGGCCGTGTTCCCGGGGGCGAGATTGCGAGCCTCGGCGGCCGTGAGCTGCGAGCCCATCCACAGGGCGCCCGTCGGTGGCCCGCCGATCAGCACGCCGAGTTCGTCGGTGCCGCCGACGACGTCATCGCCGAGGTGCCGTTGCAAGCTGGGCACCCGCCAGCCGGCACCGGCCATCTCGTGCAGTGACAGGACGGCGTCGTCGCAGGGGCGGTAGGCGTAGTGCACGGTCGGCCGCCACTCGGGCCGCCGAGGGCTGCCCACGGTCAGCCAGTCGGCGATCGTCAGCGCTTCCATGTGGGTGATGACGAAGCCCAGGGTGGGTCCG
>CAYSOD010000234.1:1980-6493 GCA_964432385.1 uncultured Rubrivivax sp. | reverse complement strand
CTTGGAGATGTTGCGGCCCCCCTTGCCGATGATGACGGCCAGCTCGGCCTCGTAGTCGATCTGGCTGGACACGGCCGCTCCGGGCAGTCGCACGTCGGTGCCGGTGGCCACCACACACTCGGGCACCTTGGTGAAGACGATGGGCCAGGCCTGCGGGTCGGCGTTGCTGTTCTTGAAGACGGTCTCGCGCAGCTCCTTGGCGTGGGCGTGGTAATTGCGCCCCACGCACCAGACGTTTCGGCGCGGCAGCGGGATGGGGGCTTCGAGCTGCACGGTGTCCAGGGCCAGCGCTGGCCCGGTGGCGCCGGGCAGGGCTCCACCCTGCGCGGCGCGCTCGACGACCGGCAGGGCGCCCCGCGCGGCCTCGGCGTCGGTCAAAGCCAGAGGCGTGACCGTGCGGGCGTTGAGGTCGACGAGGCCGACGTGGCGGCGACCCTGGTGTTGGAAGGTGGCGATGCGCATGTTGTTGAGCGAGTGACAGATGCGGTGAAGGGGCCTGGCATTCGTTCCGCATAAGAGAACGCCGGACCGTTCTGCGGGATAGGGGCCAGAATAGCACCAGTGCGGTTTCATGGTCAGCGCAATGTCTGACCTGGCTTGCGGCCTACTTGCCGCCAGATGGCCGGGCTTGCCGGGCCGTCCCACAATGGGCGATGGTTCCAGCTTGCTGCAAGTCTGGATTCGCGCCAACGCAGGATGCCGCGCCGCTGGTGCACCTGTTGACCTGATCCCGCTGAAAGGAGTTGTCCGATGAGCACGCTGTCCTGTTTGACCCGCCTGGTGGCGCCTGTGGCGGTGGCCTTGACGCTCTTGTCAGGCGCTTCGATCCCCGTCGCGGCCCAGGACTGGCCCGGGGCCAAACCGGTTCGTGTCATCGTGCCTTTTGCCACGGGCGGCTCGGCCGACGTTTTCGGTCGCATCGTGGCTCAGCGCCTGCAAGAGGCCCTGGGCCAGAGTTTCGTGGTGGAGAACCGGCCTGGCGCCGGCTCCATCATCGGCACCGATGCTGTGGCCAAGAGCGCGCCCGATGGTTACACGCTGCTGGTGATGTCCAACACGCACACCGTCAACGAATCGCTGATTCCGAACAAGCCGTATCAGTTGATGCGTGACTTTGTCGGCATCGCCCCTATCAACGCCTCCGACTTGGTACTGGTGGCCCGCCCAGGCCTGCCCACGGCCCAGATGGGTGATCTGCTGCGCGCCGCCAAGGCCAAGCCGGATGGCATGACCTACGCGTCCTCGGGCCCAGGCACGCCCTATCACATGGCAGGCGAGCTGCTCAAGGCCATGGCCGGCGTGAAGATCGTGCACGTGCCCTACAAGGGCAGCGCGCAGGCCCGCACCGACGTGCTGGGCGGCCAGGTGGACCTGATGTTCGACGCCATTCCCACCATGGTCGAGCAGATCAAGGCCGGCAAGGTCAAGGCCGTGGCCACGAGTGGCAAGGCCCGCTCGGCCATCTTGCCGGACGTGCCCACGCTGTCCGAAGCCGGCGTGCCTGGCTATGAAGCCACCATCTGGCTGGGTGTGATGGCGCCCAAGGGGACGCCGGCGGCGATCATCAACCGCCTCAACGCCGAGATCTCCAAGATCACCTCCAACGCCGAGTTGCGGCGGCAGTGGGGCACGCAAGGCTCGGCCGCCCTGACCATGGGCGTGGACGAATTCACCAAGTACCTCAACGAGGACATCGCCAAGTGGTCCAACCTCGTCAAGAGCGCCGGCATCAAGATGGATTGAGGGCCATGACGACGACCCTTCACTTGTTGTGCGCTGGTGCTGCCCAAGGCTTGGTGACGGCGCTCCAGCCCCGTCTTCAGGCCGAACTGGGCGCTCAGACGGGTGGGCGATTCGGTGCCGTGGGCGCGATGAAGGAGGCCTTCCTGGCCGGTGAACGCTGTGATCTGTTCGTCTCCAGCCAAGCCATGGTCACGGCCCTGTCGGCCGAAGGCGCCCTGCGGGAGTCGGGCAGCGCCGCCCTGGGCCGCGTGAGTACCGGCGTGGCGGTGAGGTCAGGAACGCCTCACCCGGTGGTGGACACGCCTGAGGCGTTGGCAGCGGCCTTGAGAGCAGCCGATGAGATCTACTTTCCTGACCCGCAGCGCGCCACCGCAGGCATCCACTTCGCCAAGGTGTTGCGCGAACTGGGCTTGGAGTCGCCCCTGCAGCCTCGCCTGCGCACCTTCCCGAATGGCGCCACGGCCATGCGCGAACTCGGGGCGTCGTCTGCGGCGAACCCCATCGGCTGCACCCAGGTGACCGAAATCCTGTTCACGCCAGGCGTGAATCTGGTGGGCCTCTTGCCGCCGCAGTTCGAGCTGGCCACCGTTTACACCGCGGCGGTCCCTCACCGTGCTGCCCATCCCGAGTTGGCGCTTCGCTTCATCGAGATGATGACGGGCCAGGACACCGCCGAGCTGCGGCAGCGCTGCGGCTTCCAAGCCTGAACCTTTCACCCGAGTTCTTTCACCATGCAACGCCGCCGACTGATCACCGCCTTACCTGCCCTGGGCACCGCGGTCCTGGGCCTACCCTGGACGGCCACCCGGGCCCAGGCCTTTCCGTCCCGACCGATCAAATACATCGTGCCCGTGGCCGCAGGCGGCGGCAGCGATCTGGTGGGCCGCACCGTCACCGAGCGCTGGGGCAAGGCCCTGGGCCAGACCTTCGTGGTGGAAAACATCGGCGGCGGCGGTGGCGCCATCGCCTGCCAGACCACGGCCAAGGCCGCCCCGGATGGCTACACCCTGCTGCAAGGCTATGTGGCCACGCATGGCACCAGCCCGGCCACGCGCAGCAAGCTGCCGTACGACCCGATCAAGGACTTCACGCCCGTGGCCATGATCGGCGCCACGCCCAACGTGCTGGTGGTCAACGCCAGCCTGCCCGTGGCGACCATTGCCGAGTTCACCCAATGGCTGAAGAAGAACCCAGGCCGCGCCAGCTACGGCTCGGCCGGGCAGGGTTCGCTCACGCATCTGACGATGGAGTTGTACAAGCAGGCCACGGCCACCTTCTCGGTGCACATCCCCTACCGCGGCGTGGCCCCCGCCTTCACCGATCTGCTGGCCGGCCAGACGCAGGCCATGTTCCCCGGCCTGGCAGCGGCCCTGCCGCACATTCGCAGTGGTCGCGTGCGCCCGCTGGCAGTGACGGGCAACACCCGTCACCCGGCGCTCAAGGACGTGCCCACCATGGTCGAGGCCGGGTTCAAGGGCTTTGATGCCCTGCAGTGGTACGGCGTGGTGGGCCCGGCCGGGCTGCCCGCGGCTGTGGTCGCGCGGCTCAACGAGAGCCTGGGCTCGGTGCTGACGGGAGGTGATTTGCGTGACAAGCTGGCGGCTGAAGCCGTGGAGCCCTGGCCCATGAAGCCTGAGGCCTTCGGGCAGTTCATTCGCGAGGACATTGCGCGTTGGACCAAGGTGGCCAAGGACCGCAAGATCGATCTGGACGCCTGAGTTTGCGGCCGCCCCGAGCACCCTGACACACGGGCCACGAGCCCCGCGCAAGATTTCGAGAACCGAGGAAGACGCCCCATGGCCCGCAACACCCAGGTCGCTGCCGACCACCACGCCCCGCCCGTCACCCGCCTCCTGGCCGAATTCGTCGCGAACCACCCTTCCCGCGGTTGGAGCGAGGCGGTAGACCATGAAGCGCACCGCACCTTCCTCAATTGGCTGGGCTGCGCCGTGGGAGCCTCGCATCACGAGTCGGTCGCCGCCGCGCTGGCGGCCGTGCAGATGCTGCAGCCCGCACCGCAGGCCACCGTGCTGGGCCGCACCGAGCGTGTAGACATGGCCAGTGCCGCACTCGTCAACGGCATCTCCTCGCACACCTTCGACTTTGACGACACCCACCTCAAGACCATCATCCACCCCGCCGGCCCCGTGGCCTCGGCGCTGCTGGCGCTGGCTGAAGTGACCGGTGCCAGCGGCCGCGCGCTCATCGACGCGTTGGTGCTTGGCATCGACGTGTCCTGCCGCGTGGGCAACGCCATGTACCCCGAGCATTACGACCGTGGCTGGCACATCACCGGCTCCACGGGCACACTCGGGGCTGCAGCCGCCTGCGCGCGCCTGATGGGGCTGGACGTGCAGCGCACCCAGATGGCGCTGGGCATCGCCGCGTCGCAGCCCGTGGGCCTGCGCGAGCAGTTCGGCTCCATGACCAAGCCGCTGCACCCCGGAGCGGCCGCGCGTGCGGGCTTGATGTCGGCGCTGATGGCCAAGCACGGCTACACCGCCAGCCCGCGCGCGCTGGAAGCCCCGCGCGGCATGATGCAGGTGGTGTCCACCAAGAACGATTGGCGCGAGATCACCGACGAGCTGGGCCACCGCTTCGAGATCTCGTTCAACACCTACAAGCCTTTTGCCTGCGGCATCGTGGTGCACCCGGGCATTGACGCCTGCGCCCAGCTGCGCGCGCGAGGCGTGAAGCCCGAGGACGTCGAGCGCATCGAGCTCAAGGTGCACTCGCTGGTGCTGGAGTTGTGCGGCAAGAAGGAGCCGGC
>CAYSOD010000234.1:0-1880 GCA_964432385.1 uncultured Rubrivivax sp. | reverse complement strand
GGCTCGCTGCAGCGGCCCATGAGTGATGCCGATCTGGAATCAAAGTTCCACGGTCAGGCCGATGAGGTGCTGGGCGCCGACAAGGTGCAGGCGCTGATCGAAGCCTGCTGGGGTGTGGGTGCGGCCACTGATGTGGGCACCGTTGTCAACAGGGGCAGAGCATGAAGCATGTCAATCGACGTACCTCCCTGGGATGGGTCTTCAGGACGACCATAGCCGCGTTCGGGTTGGGCGCGTGTCTTCAGGGTTGGGCCTTCGCGCAGGACTACCCCAACAAGCCCATCAAGATCATCGTGCCCTTCTCTCCGGGCGGGGCGGTGGACGGGCCCATCCGTGCGATCGCGGGCGACCTGTCCAAGCGCTTGAAGCAGCAGGTGCTGATCGAAAACCGGCCGGGTGCGGGTGCGACCATCGGCTCCGAGGCCGTGGCCAAGGCGCCAGCCGACGGCTACACCTTGCTTCTGGCTTCGCAAACCAACGCCATCAGCGCGAGCCTGTACCCCAAGCTCAATTTCAGCCCCATTGACGATTTCGTCGGCATCTCGCTGCTGGGGCGAGAGCCGGGTGCCCTGGTGGTGCACCCTTCGCTGCCCGTGAAGAGCGTGGCGGAGTTGGTGGCGCTGGCCAAGGACAAGCCCGGGCAGATCAATTACGCCTCTTCTGGCAACGGCAGCGGCCAGCACCTGTTCATGGCCATGTTCACGTCCATGGCGGGCATCAAGCTGACCCACGTGCCCTACAAGGGCAGCGGCCAGGCCACCACCGACCTGCTCGCCGGCACCGTGCCGCTGTCCTTCCCGGGCACCAACGGGATGATCAAGCACATCAAGGCAGGCAAGTTGCGCGTGCTGGCCACCTCGGGCGTCAAGCGCTCCACGCAATTGCCTGACGTGCCCACGCTGGACGAACTGGGCTTGAAAGGCTACTCCGCCTATGTGTGGATGGGTCTGCTGGCCCCCAAGGGTACGCCAGCGGCCATCGTGGACCGACTGAACCGCGAGTTCAAGGCTTCGCTGGCCTCGCCCGAGGTGGTGGCTTTCATGAACGAAGCTGGCATCGAGACCGTGGGCTCCACCCCGGCCGAGATGGACGCCTACTTCCGCGAGGAGCGCGACCGCTGGGCGCGCATCGTCAAGGAGACGGGTGCGAAGGTGGACTGATGCGTCCGCTTCGTCCACTGCCGTGGGCTCTGCTCCCTCACCTCAGTTCAACCCCACAAGAAGGAAAAATCCCATGACCGCAGTCACCGGCCAGGAACACTGGACCACCAAGAAAACCGCCGACGGCGACGTGAAGCTGTTCCTGTGGGAGAAGTACGTCGGCAGCCCCGAGGGCAAGCCCGCCGTGCTGTGGGTACATGGCTCGTCCATGGCCTCCACCCCCACCTTTGACCTCACCGTGCCCGGCCGGCCCGACTCGTCGGTGATGGACTGGTTTGCAGAGCGCGGCTTCGTGTGCTGGTGCGTCGACATGGAAGGCTATGGCCGAAGTGCCAAGCACCGCGACATCTTCTGCGACATCTCCAACGGCGCCGACGACCTGGCGGCTGCCACCGACTACATCAAGGCCACCCGCGGCATCGACAGCTTCCTGACCTACGGCATCTCCTCCGGTGCGCTGCGCGCCGCGCTGTTCGCGCAGCGCCACCCCAGCCGCGTTTCGCGCCTGGCGCTGGACGCCTTTGTGTGGACGGGCGAAGGCGCGCCCACGCTGGCGCAGCGGCGCAAGAAGCTGCCCGAGTTCATGGCCAAGAAGCGTCGGCCCATCGACCGCGCTTTCGTCTACTCGATCTTCGAGCGCGATCACCCTGATTGCGCCGAGAAGCGGGTGGTCGACGCCTTTGCCGACGCCATCCTGGCGCTGGACGACTCCATGCCCAA
>CAYSOD010000233.1:0-6533 GCA_964432385.1 uncultured Rubrivivax sp. | reverse complement strand
GAATCGGGAAGGAACGCGGATCAACGCTTGTCCACTCATGCGGCCTCCTTGGTCATGCTGGCGGGAATGGCGAGCTTCGCTTCTGGCGCCGGCTCTCCGCGAAGCACCGCCTCATGCTCCTCGGTGCTCAGGTTCACCAGGAACGATGCCCGTCGCGGGTTGGAACGCAGCCGGCTCGGGATGGGCACCTCCACCAGCCAACGCTCGGCCAGCAGCGCCTCCACCGTGCGCGCCACATCTGAGGACTTGCGCGGCACTTTGGCCTTGGTGGCCTCTCTGGTGAGCGGGAAGCCGGCCTGCCACGCCATCTGCACGGCATCGCGCACGGCCTGGCGCAATTCAGCATCGGACTGCTTGCGGGCCTGCTCCTGCGCCTTTTCCTTGGCCTCCTGGCGGCTCTGTTCTGGCGGGCGCGGGATACCCCAGCGCAGCCGCACAGTGCAGGCCACGCCGAATTCATCAGGCACCACCGTGTCCGCCGATTGCGACTCCACCGCAAGCTCTTGCCACTCCGGCTCGAACCGGCGCTTTCCCAGCACGATAAACCGCGCCTCCTGCTCGCGGACCACGAACAGTGTCTGGTGCGCGTCCGCCTCCCAGGCGCCAGCACCGCGCATCGCAAGCGCACGGGCCTCGGTGCGGCCGGCAAGGGCTTTCGGCAAGTGTCCAATGATCCAGACAGGCAGGCCTTCGAAACGCTGCTTCAGCGCGGCAACCGCACGGGAAGCCTCGGAGTTGTCGTTCTCATCATCCAGCGCCAGCACCGCACTGCGCGTGTCCAGAACCACCAGGGGCAGCACCTCCAAGCCGTCAATGTGGCGGCTGAACTGATCACGGTAGATTCGTCCAGCGCGGACCACTTCATCAGGCGGCAGCCGCTGCGCTTCGACCAGATGGAAACGCTCGGCCACCAGCTTGCCGTCCAGAGGTGGGCTGCCGTGGTCGCGCACTCCAGCCAGAACGCGGCGCGCCTGAGAAACGTCCTCAGAGATGAACACCACATGGCGCCAGTGACGCGGACGCAACGGATCATTTGCGGCACACAGGTGTGCGGCCACCAATGCCAAGGGCACCAGGGCGGAGGTCTTGCCCACTGAAGGCTCACCCGCAATCATCACCGCCCCCTCGGCAATGAACCCCGGCACCACCCAGCGCGGCGGGCGCACTTGGCCATCCACGGGCACGAAGTCCGCCAATGGATGCGGCTCATGGGGTGGAGCTTTCGCCGCCCGCAACACCTCCTCCACGGCCTCGACGCCTTCGGCTTGTGCGAGGTCGGTCAGGTCGGCGTTTCGCGGCCAGGCCTCGGGCATCACGGCCACCCTCACGCCGGCGCCCAGGTCGCGGGCAACCTCCAATGCCATCTCCTCGACTCCACGGTCAGGACAAAGCGTCAGCCGGGCCTCGCGGTCACGCTGGCGCAGGGCCTGAGCCACCGTCCGCATTCGGCTCGCGCCGAAAGTCGCCACCGCAGGCTTTCCCGTGGCGCGCCACACGGCCCACGCCGTTGCGAGTCCCTCAACGATGAACGCCTCACCGCCGGGCACCATCGCGCCCACGACGAACGCTCCTGAAACTTCATGCCCTGGCAGGTTCAACTTCTTGCCGCTTCCCGGTGGCGGGATGAACTGAATCGATGAAGGCGAACCACCCTCTAGCGGCATCATCGGCACCGCCAGCCAGCCAGCCACGGACTGCCCCGCAATTCTCAACGCGTCCTGCATTGGAACCACCCGCAGCCCGTCCAGCGGCACGCCTTCCGCGCCCTTAGCCCGGACGTACTCATGGGCAGCCGTGGCGGGCACGCAGCGCGCCCAAACCTCGGCAGCACCCATGCCTACCTTCGGACCTTGCGGCGGCCCCTGTGGCCTTCCTGGGGCCTTCTCGGGGCGCTGGCGGGCAGCACCCGATGAACCCTCGCGCCAGCCGGCCTGACGCGCCAGATGGAACAGGGTCGCGGCCCCGATGCCGTCACCGCGGCGGATGGACTGCCACACGCTGCGGGTGTCTCGCTCGGAGTAAGTGGCCGCCCCACTGCTCCAGCGGGCGAACTCGTCAAGGTCGAGCCCGGCAGCCTTGGATGCCATCGCCAGCCTGACCCAGGACTCGCGGTCACATCCGGGGTCCAACGAATGCAGCGCAGCCCTAGCCCGGGCGAGTTCATGCTGGTGTCCGTTATGCATCGCGCAAGCCCTCCCGGTCGATGAGCCAGCACGCGAATCGCACGGGCAGCAGGCCCCAGCAGGCAGCCAGGACGATGAGTCGCTTCGCTGCGGCCCTCATGCTCGGCCTCCCATCTGGCGCAGGAAGTCACCCACGGCCCGCAGGCACGGTAGCGCGCGGCAGCAGTTCCACCGCGTCAGCAAGAAGGTGCCATCGGCCAACTCGTGCAGCGTGCAACCGCACCGCGCTGCCCTGGCCTTCATCGCGGCAAGGGCTTGCCCGTGCTCGGTGGCCTCGGCAAAATCAAGGTGTTCGTTTTGGTGAGTCTTCGGGGGGGTGGCGCCGCAACCGCCGCCCCCCTTGTTCGTGGTGGGTGTCATTGCGCTGCACCCTCCGCCTGCCTGTCGAGCCAGGCCTCGACTTCATCGAGATCCCAGCAGGTCATGTTCGGTCCCAACCGGAACGGGCGGGGAAAGCGTCCAGACGCCACCCAGCGCCAGATGGTTGCCGGCGAGACCGGCAGACGGCCCTTTGAGCCCCTAGTCGTGGCTAGGTCGTGGATGCGGGCCACCCTGCGCGCCCTTCGCTGGGCGCCTCCAACGGATTGAGTCATTGTGCGAACCTCCGCGCAGACCTGCCGGCGCGCCGAGGTTGCGGGGTGCTACCTCATGACGCGCGCCGACTCCGGCTGCGTTTGAGGTTCCCGATGATGAGCATGAAAACCGAGGCGATGCCGGTTTTCACAACTATCTATTCCGCGCTCAGGCAGCCCCTTACGAACTCATCCCATCCCGAGATGTTGTCCTGCAAGGTATGGAGCTTGAACGCCTTCCGTGCAACCCTGGCAAGCGGCTGCGTGTGAGCTTTCGAGTACTGCGTTCGCAGGGCCTCCGCTGGATTCGCACCGCCCTGGAGGAACCCGGACCACATCGGCTGGCGGACCAATTGGTCTGCGGCCATGCTGACAGAGATTTTCGGAAGATCGGTCCGGCGCCGCTGCACGGTGAGTCGCGGGTCCCCGGTGATCCTCTCGATCTCCACTACCAGCACACCAAGGCGCGATTCGCTCCACTTGGTTCTGATTACCTCCGGGCGCAGAGAGGGTTCATGCTTCCTTGCTAACCGAAGAGCAACTTCGTACCAGCGGTTAGGTCCAGGGGGGACTCCCAACCCCTCGGCCAGCGCCTCCATGCGTTGAAAATCTTCCTCCATCCAGCCCTCGACCACCGCCAGCTGGTGTGCCGTTTCGGCCAGCAGAGGTAGCCGGCGAGGCGCTGGCTTGCGCGCCCTGGCCGGGCTCACGCTGCACCCCGCAACGGCACCACCTTGCCGCCCTTCACGGGCTCGGTCTCGATGAACCGCGCCCAGTCGCTCATCAGCTTGCGCCGCTTCTCGAACAGGTCGCTGCGTTGATAGGCCGCCACCGTCTGGTCGCCCAGGGTGTGCGCCAGCGCCATTTCACGGACCTCGAAAGGCGTCGCGGTCGATGAGGCGCACCAAGTGCTGAAGGTCGCGCGCAACCCGTGCGGCACCGCGTCAACACCCATGCGCCGCATCACCGCAGTCAAGCTCATGTCGGACAACATCGAGCCACGCTTGGCGCCGGGGAAGACAAACTCGGCGCCTTCAACCCGGGGCAGCGCCCTCAGCAGCTGCACGACCTGCACACTCAACGGCACCCGATGCGGTCGGCCCGACTTCATCCTGCTGCCGGGGATGCTCCAGACCTTCTCCTCCAGATCCATCTCCGCCCAGGTCGCGCCGCGCGCTTCACCTGACCGGCAGGCAGTCAGCAGCACGAACTCCAACGCCCGCGCACCCATGCCTTCGACTTCCCGCAGCCGCTTGAGGAACCCGTGCAGATCAGCGGCCGGCAGCGCGCGGTGCCCGACAACAGGCGCCACCTTCGACCGCTCGGCCAGCAGCTTGTCGAGGTTGCCCTTCCAGCGCGCTGGGTTGTCCCCGGTGCGGAGCTTCGCCACCGTGGCCCAGTCCAACACCATCTCGATGCGGTTGCGGACCCTGGAGATGGTCTCGGTCTTCGTCGTCCAATGCGGCTCGACGATCTCCCGGACATGCTCCAGGCCCACATCGCGGACCTGCAAGTCACCGATCAGCGGGTAAACGTAGGCCGCCAGCGTGGACCGCCATTGCTGGCCGTGCTTGGGGCTGCGCCAGCCGGGTTCCTTGGCCTTGATGTAGGCCTCGGCGCACCGCTTGAACGTCCAGTCCTGGGCCTTCTCGTCGGCCCGCTGCTGGATGAGCAGCTGGCGGGCCTTCTCCCGCTCGGCCACCGGGTCGATGCCCTTGGCGATCTCGTCGCGGGCAGCCTGCGCCTTCTCCCGCGCCAAGGCGATCCCCACGCCAGGGTAGGCGCCCAGGCCGATCTCACGCCGCTTGCCACCCACGGTCACGCGCAGCACCCAGGAGCGATTTCCGGCCACGCCGACCTGCAACATCAGGCCAGCCACACCTCCAACTGGGTGCTGACCCGGCGTCTTGATCTTCGAGACCGCCAGCGGCCCCAGTTCCTTCGCTACCCTAGGCATCTCATTCCCCCAAACAACCCCCCAAAGGGTTTGCGCTTGGATGCTACGGGCTGCGACGGGCTAAATCAAGGGTTGTTATGAAAAGTGTTCTGTAGCAACAGGTTGCGAAGAATACTGGCCAGTCTAGAGAGTTGCTGAGCCGCCTTGAGGCATGGCGGAGGATGACGCTCCCTCCGCCAGTTCTCCTAAGTGGCACGCATGAAAATGCGCTCTACCCCACATAGAACCCCCCAAACCGGTTGCGCTTGGATGAGGCATCAGGGTTTGAACATCGCCTTTATGCCGGGGTCTAGCGCTTCTGTCGGTTGCGCTACCGGACCGGGTGGGTTTTCGCGCTTTTGGTAGCACTGGGGGAGTTCAAACATGCACACACCGGGCAGCGCGCAAAGCGCCATTGAAGAGGTTCTCGCAATCTTGCGTGGCTTGTTGGCGCAGGCCCATGAGGTTGAGGCCGACATGGGGGCCATGCCGGGGGCCGACGAGGCGCTGACTCAGGCTATCGTCGAAACCGAGGGCGTGCTCACTCGTCTGAAAACCAACTAGACCCGAGCAAGTCGGCCGCGCCAAACCTCTCCAGATCATCAACGCCATTACCAGCACCTGCTGGCCTGCGTTGGGATCAACGGCTTCACATCAGCACTGATACGGCTGCAAGTCGCATCACGCTCAGTATCAGCGTGCTGGGCTGCGATAGAGGAATTCGGGCTGGAATTTGGCTGCGAACGCAGCGCCGTGACGTTCAGTGAGGAACGCGCGTACCTCCTCCTCGGTGACGGTGTCATTGCCCTTCACGACATTGATGGCCTCAAAGATGTTCAAGGCGTGCATCATCTTGCGCGGCATCTTGACATCAACATTGACCAGCGGGCTAAGGGCCATAACGAACTTCAGTAGTGCTTTCAATTGGATGGCCGCCACGCAGCCAGTGCCTGCTGGGGCGACGCCTTCCACGTTGAGGGTCGGCCTAAAGGCTGCAGGCCCTTGATCTCACTCATTGCCCAATCCAAGGCCTCGAAAGCACTCGGAGTCCCTCCAGTGTCTGCCTCAACCTCACTGGCTTGGTTCAGCAACCGATGCAGGATTTCCAGCACTGATGTGCGGCTAAAGGCGTCGATGCTCATAGTCATCGTCATGGCGAGGCTCCCTGGGCGATAAGGACTTGCTGGCAACGAGGTGGCCCGCATCGCTTGGCACCCGGTTGATGTAGGGCAATGGGCTGATTCCCAATCTCGCCAAGACACGCTCACAAGCATTGATCTGGTCGCCTTCGAGATATTCAGCCAAGTCGCCATCGGCCCAGCCGCGTTCCACCATCTTCAGAAGCATTGGCCAATCGGCATCGGGTATCTGAATGGTCGGCATGGTTTTCCTCTAAGTGGTAACTCGTGAAGTCTCTGGGGACTACTAGCGCGCAATCGCAGGGCGATGCGGAACATCCTCAGCGGGAATCGTGCTCCAGTTGGGCTATTGACGCCGTGATGTGCGAGGCCAATGACTCCAGGTATGCAATCTTCTCGTCAGCGTTCATCAACGACGGGCTCAAGTCGATCACTGGGTAGCCATCTGCCTCCTCGATGAGAAGACCAACGCACTTTGAGCCCGTCCCTGCGCACGCCTGAACCGCACTCTTGACCAGCCGCTTTGCTTGAGCATGGAGTTTTGGGGGCGCCCAGATGCCACGCACCTCCTGCAGCGCTTGTTCTTGACGTTTGGTGCGCTCGTCAGCTTTGCGCTGAACTGGTGACCTGGCGCTCATATGGCATCTCCGTTGACTCGCCTTGTCCGTCATCTTCGCCTGCACTACCGGCCTGGCCAGCGAAC
>CAYSOD010000232.1:0-6538 GCA_964432385.1 uncultured Rubrivivax sp. | reverse complement strand
TGGAGGTGGACCAGATCGCCGGCAAGAAGGTGACGGTGGTGCCCATCCTGCGTGCCGGTCTGGGCATGCTGGACGGTGTGCTGATGATGGTGCCCAACGCCAAGGTGAGCGTGGTGGGCCTGAGCCGCGACCACGACACCTTGCAGCCCCACCACTACTACGAGAACTTCGTCGGCCGCCTGGAAGAGCGCACGGCGCTGATCGTGGACCCGATGCTGGCCACGGCCGGCTCGATGATCGCCACCGTGGACCTGCTGAAGGAGCGCGGCTGCAAGGACGTGCGGGCCCTGGTGCTGGTGGCGGCACCCGAGGGCATTCGGGCGCTCGAAGCGGCCCACCCCGAAGTGCGCTGCTGGACGGCCGCCGTGGACAGCCACCTCAACGAGGTGGGCTACATCATCCCCGGCCTGGGCGATGCCGGTGACAAGATCTTCGGCACCAAAGGCTGATCACACCCAGCCCAGCACACCGGCCACCGCACCCACCGCAATGGGCCACAGCGGGCTGTAGCGGGTGCGGATCATCCACACCATGGTGGCGCCGAACAGGGCCCACGCGGACCACTCGTCTCGCGTGGGTTCAGTGAGGATCCAGCTGGTGGCCGCCAGCAGGCCAATGGTCAGCGGCGCCAGCCCCTGCGTGAAGGCCTGCACCTCACGCCGGTCCTTGCGGTCACGCCCGTAGCGCCCCGCCGCGATGGCCAGCACCGTGGAGGGCAGCAGGCTGCCGCCCAGGGTGGCCAGCACGCCGACCATGCCGGCGACGTTGAAGCCGATGACGGCCACGAACAGCACGTTCGGCCCCGGTGCCGACTGTGCCAGCGCCACCGAAGCGCTGAGTTGCGCATCGGTCAGCCACTCCTTCTGCCCGACCACGTAGCGGTGCATGTCGGGCACCGTGGTGATGGCGCCGCCCACGGCCAGCAGCGACAGCATGGTGAAGTGGATGAACAGGCCCCACCAGTCTGCCGGACCCAGGCCCAGCGTGCCGAACCAGAACGCGTTCACCGCCCGAGCTTCCACCAGGCCAGGGCCCAGGACAGGGGCACCAGCAAGCCCAGCACGCCCGCCATCGGCCAGCGCATCACCCCCACCGCCAAAGCCGTGACCACCGCCAGCAGGGCGCACCACAGCAGCCCCATGCGGTTGGACTTCAGGGTGCCGGTGACCTTCCAGGCGGTGGCCGCCACCAGGGCCGCGGCGGCCACGCCCATGCCTCGCAGGGCTCCTGACACCTCGGGTGCACCAGCCGCCTGCCGAGCCAGCAACGTGAGCGTCAGCACCACCACCAGCGGAAGCACCATCAGGCCGGCCAGGGCTGCGGCGGCGCCGCGCCAGCCGAAATGCCGGTCGCCGAACATCAGCGCCACGTTGACGATGTTGGGGCCAGGCAGGATCTGGCCCAGCGACAGGATTTCAACGAACTCGGCCTTGGTGAGCCAGCGCCGGCGTTCCACCAGCTCGCGCTGCGCCACGGGAATCACGCCGCCGAAGCCCTGCAGCGCCAGGCGCGTGAACGCGAAGAAGAGTTCGCCTGCAGAGCGCGGGGTCTCCACGTCTGGTCGGTCTTGCACCTTCGCGCTCGCCGGCCCCATCAGCGAGGCACCTTCAGGGCCTCCGGGTTGACGAGGTTCGTGGGCTCGCCCCGGATGAAGTTCACGACGTTCTCGAAGGAGGCCCTGAAATACATCTCGTAGCTGTCCTGCTCCACGTAGCCCAGGTGCGGCGTGCACACCGCGTTTTCCAGGCGCAACAGCGGGTGCCCCTGCAAAATGGGTTCGCTCTCGAACACGTCCACCGCCGCCATCCCGGGCCGGCCACGGTTCAAGGCCGAGACCAGTGCGCCATCCTCCAGCAGCTCGGCCCGCGAGGTGTTCACGAACAAGGCCGTGGGCTTCATGCACGCCAGATCCTCGGCGCAGACGATATGCCGGGTGGCGTCGTTCAGGCGCAGGTGCACCGAGACGACGTCGCAACCTGCAAAGAAGGCCTCACGGCTTTCAGCGACCTGGTACCCGTCGGCCAGCGCCTTTTGGCGCGAGGGCTCGCGCCCCCAGACCACCACCTGCATGCCAAAGGCCTTGCCGTAGCCGGCCAGCAACTGGCCGATCTTGCCGTAGCCCCAGATGCCCAGGGTCTTGCCCCGCAGCACCATCCCCAAGCCGAAGTTCACTGGCATCGAAGCGGCCTTGAGGCCGCTTTGCTGCCAGGCGCCATGCTTGAGGTTGCCGATGTACTGGGGCAGCCGCCGCATGGCGGCCATGATCAAGGCCCAGGTCAACTCGGCCGGTGCCACGGGCGAGCCCACGCCTTCGGCCACGGCAATGCCCAGCTGGGTGCAGGCCTGCACATCGATATGCGCACCCACCTTGCCCGTTTGCGCGATGAGCCTCAGTTTGGGCAGCTTTTCCAGCAGCTGACGAGGAAAGTGGGTGCGCTCGCGGATGGGCACCAGCACTTCGGCGTCACGCAGGCGGACCGACAGCTGGCCGATCCCCTTGACGGTGTTGGTGAACACCTTGGCGTGCAGGGGCTCCATCAGGGCTGCGCAAGGCAATTTGCGCACGGCGTCCTGGTAATCGTCGAGGATGATGACGTTCATTCGAGTGAGGCGAGGTGGCTTGCGCTGAACACTGAGGCGACTGGCGCGAGCCTCCCGCGCGCTGAAGCAATGCAAGGCGGGCGAATGCGCAAGACTGCGGATTCTGCCCTCGTACGCTCTCTGCCACGGCGTGGGCTGGCTCGACGGTAGGATGCCGGCTTCGCCCATCCACCTTCGGGTTCGCCTGCGCCGGCCTGCCGGCGCGGGCGTCCCACCCAGGAGCCCACCTCATGAGCATCTCCATGCATTCGGCCAGCGCGCCGGTCTTCCTGCGCATGCTGCGCAACATGCTGCAATGGCTGGACAAGGCCGAAGCCCACGCCCAGGCGCGCGGCTTTGACGCTGCCAATTACCTGGGCCTGAGGCTGGCCCCGGACATGTTTCCACTGTCGCGGCAGATCCAGATTGCCAGCGACGCCGCCAAGGGCTGCATGGCCCGTCTGGCGGGGCAAGAGGTGCCGAAGTGGGCTGACGACGAGGCCACGCTGGACGACTTGCGCGGGCGCATCCGCAAGACCATCGACTACGTGGCTTCCTTCGAGCCCGCGCAGATCGACGGCTCCGAAACCCGCGAGATCCAGCTCGTCAAGCGCAATGGCGACGTGCTGCGCTACCAGGGTGAGGAGTACCTGAAGCACAACGCCATGCCCAACTTCTACTTCCACGCCACCACGCTGTATGCGCTGCTGCGTCAGGCCGGCGTGGCCGTGGGCAAGGGCGATTACCTGGGGGGGTGACCTGGTGACAGTTGCACATCGCAGGGCGGGCTTCAGTACCTCCTGGCGGGTGTGGATCCGCCGTGCGGCCTGGGCGCTGTCAACACTGCTGCTTGCGGTGGCTGCAGCGGCCGGACTCTACGCCTGGCGCGCCACGCCCTCGGCTGACGGGACGCTCAAGCTCAGCGGCGCCCAGGGTGAGATCCGCATCCTGCGGGATGTGCACGGCATCCCCACCATCCGCGCGGCCAGCGTGCGCGACGTGATGTTCGGTCTGGGCGTCGCCCACGCGCAGGACCGCCTGTGGCAGCTCGAGACCCACCGCCGTATCGGCGCCGGCCGCCTGGCCGAGGCCTTTGGCGAAGGGGCGCTGGAGACCGACCGCTTTCTGCGCGCGCTGGGCGTGCGGCGTGCCGCGCAGGCCCAGTGGGAGGCGACGCAAGGTGAATCGCGTGAGGTGCTGCAGGCCTACGCCGCGGGCATCAACGCCGTGCTGCGTCAGGCGCTGGGGGCCCGTCCGCCGGAGTACCTGATCCTGGGCCTCCAGCCCGAGGACTGGACGCCAGTGGATAGCTTGGCCTGGGCCATCATGATGGCCTGGGACCTGGGCGGCAACTGGAACAGCGAGCTGCAGCGCATGCGCCTGGCGCTAAAGTTTCCCTTGCAGCGGGTGGACGAACTCATGCCGCCTTACCCAGGCGACCGGCCGACCCCCACCATGGACTACGCGGGGCTGTACCGCGAGCTCAAGATCGGCTCGACCGGCAGCACCCAGGCCTGGTTGAACCTGCCCGACGTCGCGCCGCCCTCGGGCGTGGAAGGTGTGGGCTCCAACAACTGGGTGTTGTCAGGCAAGCGCAGCACCACGGGCGCGCCCCTGCTGGCCAACGACCCGCACCTCAAGCTCAGCGCCCCGGCCCTGTGGTACTTCGCACGCCTGGAGGCCCCGGGCCTGCAGGCGGCCGGCGCCACGATGCCGGGCGTGCCGTCCATCGTGCTGGGCCAGAACGCTGACATCGCCTGGGGCTTCACCAACACCGGCCCGGACGTCCAGGACCTGTACCTGGAGCGCCTCAAGGCGGACGATCCGTCGCAGTACCAGACGCCCACGGGCTGGGCGGCTTTTGGCTCCGTGGAAGAAGAGATCCGCGTCAAGGGGCGCAGCGAACTGGTGCGACTGAAAGTGCGCAGCACCCGCAACGGGCCGGTCATCTCTGATGCGGGCACGGCCGCGGACCTGGTGGGCGCCAAGGGCGGATCGCCTGACCTGGTGCTGGCCATGCGCTGGACGGCGCTGGACCCGGACACCGACCCGGTGGGCGCCGGACTCAAGATGATGCGGGCGACCTCGGTCGAGGCCTTTGTGCAGGCCTCTCGCGCCTGGGTGGCCCCCATGCAGAACATGGTGGTGGCCGACCGCGCCGGCCGCATCGGCTTTGTGGCCGCCGGCCGGGTGCCGGTGCGCCGGCCTGACAACGATCTTAAGGGTCTGGCCCCCGCCCCAGGCTGGGACGCGCGCTACGACTGGGCCGGCTGGGTGCCGCTGGACGAGACGCCGCGCGAGTTCGACCCCGAGCGGGGCTGGCTGGCCACGGCCAACCAGCGCATTCATGCGCCGGGTTACCCGCACCACATCAGCAGCGACTGGGCCGCGCCCTGGCGCCAGCAGCGCATCGAACAACTGCTGGAGCAGCGCCCCAAGCACTCCATGGAGGATCTCGCCCGTATGCACGGCGATGTGGTCTCCCTGGCCGCTGTCAAGCTGCTGCCCTGGTTGCAGGCCGCACGGCCTGCCCACGCCTTGACCGGCGCAGCGCAAGCGCAGCTCGCGGGCTGGGACGGCACCATGGCCGCCGACAAGGCAGCCCCGCTGATCCACTGGGCCTGGGTGCGCCATTTGACCCGCGCGTTGCTGGTCGATGAGTTCGGGAGTGAAGAGGCCTTCGCCAAGGTCTTCCCCAGCCGCTCCTTTCGCGATGCGGTGGAGGGCATCCTGGAGCGGCGCGACGCCTGGTGGTGCGACGACAAGCGCACGGCGGCCGTGGAGACCTGCGAGGACATCGCCGCGCGAGCCCTGGGCTCGGCAATGGACGAACTCTCGGCGCGCTTCGGCAGTGACCCGGCGGCCTGGCGTTGGGGGCAAGCCCACCAGGCGGTCTCAGAACATCGTCCCTTCAGCCGCGTGCGGGCCCTGGCTCATCTGTTCGAGCTGCGTCGGCCCGTGGGTGGCGACACCTACACGGTCAACGTCTCACGCGTGGGCCTGCGGCCCGATGCCGTGACAGGCGAGCTCTACCTCAACGACCATGGCCCCAGCCTGCGCGCGCTGTATGACCTGGCCGACAAGCGGCAGTCGCGCGTGATGCACAGCACAGGACAGAGCGGCTTGCCATGGTCAGCGCGTTACCGCAGCTTCAAGGATGCGTGGGTGAAAGGGGACTATCTGCCGCTGTGGGTCGACGGCCCGGCCGCTGCGGCAGGGGGAACTCTGCTCATCCAGCCTGGGCCGCCTTGACTCACATCAGCATGGTGTTGCGGATCAGGCCCACGGCGATGCCTTCGAGCTCGAAGCTGGCGTCGTCGGGCGCCACGACGATGGTGCTGAAGTCGGGGTTCTCAGGGATCAGTTCGATGTGCTGCTTGGTCTTGCGCAGACGCTTGACCGTCACCTCGTCACCCAGCCGCGCCACGACGATCTGGCCGTTCTTGGCCTCGCGGGCCTTCTGCACGGCCAGCAGGTCACCGTCCATGATGCCGGCGTCGCGCATGCTCATGCCACGTACTTTGAGCAGGTAGTCGGGCTTGCGCTGGAACATGGTGGCCTCCACCACGTAGGTCTGGTCGATGTGCTCCTGCGCCAGGATGGGGCTGCCGGCCGCCACGCGGCCCACCAGGGGCAGGGTCAACTGGGCGAAACCGGGCAAGGGCAGCGAGAACTGCTTGCCGTAGGGGTTGGCGCGGGCCTCGTTCAGGGCGCGCAATGTGTCAGACTTCAAGCGGATGCCGCGCGAGGTGCCCCCCACCAGCTCGATCACGCCCTTGCGGGCCAGAGCCTTGAGGTGCTCCTCGGCGGCGTTGGCCGACTTGAAGCCCAGCTCGGCCGCGATTTCCGCCCGGGTGGGCGGCGCCCCAGTACGCTCGATGGCGCTCTGCACCAGGTCCAGGATCTGCTGTTGACGGTCGGTCAGCTTGGGGGTGTCGTCGAGCATGCGCCTCTCCTG
>CAYSOD010000231.1:0-6543 GCA_964432385.1 uncultured Rubrivivax sp. | reverse complement strand
CAGGAAGCCGATCTGTTCGACCATGCGGCGAATGCTGTCCTTGACCACGTCGCCCACCGAGACCACGCCAACCACGCGATCGCCATCCATGACCGGCAGGTGCCGGAAACCCCGGTTGGCCATGAGGCCCATGCAGGCCTCCAAGGGGTCGGAAGGCTTCACGGTCATGGGGTTGGCGGTCATCACTTCATGCACCAGCGTGTGCTTGGCGTCTCGGCCCGGGAGCAGCACCTTGATGGCGCAGTCGCCCTGCGTGATGATGCCTGCCAGATGGTCCCCCTCCATCACCAGCACCGCACGCACCCGCTGATCACGCATGTGCTGGAGCGCCAGGACAACGGGATCGGTCGGCTTCACCGACACAAGGAGCTTGGGCTTGGTTTGCAGACACTGAGCTACGGTGGCCATGGTCGTCAGAGCACCCGGTGAGCCGGGGATCGATTGAAAGGATGCTCCATGTTAGCCGGAAGCCCAGCCTGAATTCATGGACATCTGGATCCGTACGCGCGTGGGCCTTGGATGGGCGCGTGCGCGAAGTTTGGGCGGGTGCTCGCGCTGAGGGCGATACGTTCAGCGCGGTGTCGGCCTGGTGGCCAGCCAGATGCTGGGCAGGATCAGGGCGGCACCGGCCAGGTGGTACCAGCCCGGCGGCTCGTCCAGCACGATCCAGGCACCCAGCGCGCCATAGATCGGGGCCAGGTACAACAGCAAGGCGGTCCGCGACGCTCCGAGCTCGCGCTGCAGGTAGGAGTAGGCGGTGTAGGACAACACGCCTGGCAGCACCGCACCGGCCACCACCAGGCCCAGCGCCTGCGCACTGAAGGGCCAGCGCTCCACCCACAAGGCCTCGGCCATGGTGAACGGTGCCAGCACCACCAAGCCACCGGCCACGATGGCTGCCAGACGGGCCGCAGGGTTCAGGGCCGAGGGCCAGCGCTTGAGCAGCACCGAGTACGCGACCCAGCAGGCCGCAGCCACCAGAGCCCAGGCATCCCCCACGGCCAGCCTCACGGCCAGCAGGTTGTCGATGTCGCCCTTGGCGATGACGAACACCACGCCGCTCAGGGCGAACACCACACCCAGCCGCTGCGCCAACGCCATGCGCTCGTCAAGCAGACGCAGGCTCACCGCGGTGATGGCCACGGGGGTGACGGCATAAAGCAGCGCAATGTTGGTGGCGCTGGTGGTGTGCCCCGCCTGGTAGACGAAGGCTCCGCAGACCCACATGCCCAGGGCTCCCAGCACCAGCAGGTGACGCCACTCACGGCGCACCACCTCGCGCTGGCGCCACAAGGCCGCGCCCACAAAGGGGAGCATCAGGGCCAGCGCCAGGGCCCAGCGGCCCATGGCCAGCGCGTGCGGCCCGATCAAGCCATGGCTGGCACGGGCGATCAGGTAGTTGGAAGACCACAGGCCCGGCACCACCCACAGCAGCACCACCGCCCAGCGCGCCGGCTTTTTCACGCGCGGGTGGCCATCACCTGCCCCAGGCGGATGGGCAGCCCAGGCGCCCAGGCCGGGTTGAAACGCAGCGGCGCTGAACCTGCCGAGGCAGGCGGGAACAGCATCACCACGGTCGATCCGAGCAGGAAGCGCCCCATTTCCCGGCCCTGGGCCAGGCGGATGTCCTGGTCGTGATAACTCCACTCGCGTACCGTGCCCGGCCGCGGCGGATTCACGACGCCGTGCCAGACCGTGGCCATGCTGCCCACGATGGTGGCCCCCACCAACACGAGCACCCAGGGGCCGCCCTCACCGTCAAACACGCACACCACGCGCTCGTTGCGGGCAAACAGGCCAGGCACCCCTTGCGCCGTGGCAGGGTTCACCGAGAACAGGTCGCCCGGCACATGGATCATGCGCAGCAAACGGCCGGCGCAAGGCATGTGGATGCGGTGGTAGTCCCTGGGGCTGAGGTACAGCGTGGCGAAAAGCCCTGCATGAAAGTGTGCTGCCAGTGCACCGTCCCCACCCACCAGGGCTTGGGTGGTGTAGTGGTGGCCCTTGGCCTGGAAGATGCGGTCACCGTCGATGGACCCGAACTGGCTGATCGCGCCGTCCACGGGGCAGATCAGGTCGGCTTGTGCCAACGGCCGGGCATCGGGCTGGAGTGCCCGGGTGAAGAACTCGTTGAAGGTCGCGTAGGCGGCCGGGTCCGGCTGTGCGGCCTCGGCCATGTTCACGCCGTAGCGCCGCACAAAGGCCCGGATGGCCGCGGTGGTGGCTGCCCCACCCCGCGCTCCCGCCAAGGAGCCCATGAGCGAGGTCAGGGCCTGCTTGGGCAGCAGGTACTGCAGCGCGACGCCCGGGTTCACCGCAGGTCCAGCGTGGTGCGCAAGGCCCGCACGGCACCCGCGCCCACAGCCGCGCCAAAGCGCTTGGCCAGACGCTCGGCCACGTTCTCCTTGGGCGTGTAGTCCACGATGTCCTCGGCCTTGACCACGTCACGAGCCACATGGTCCAGGCTGCCGATGT
Organism: uncultured Rubrivivax sp.; assembly: GCA_964432385.1. Classification (GTDB taxonomy): domain Bacteria; phylum Pseudomonadota; class Gammaproteobacteria; order Burkholderiales; family Burkholderiaceae_C; genus Rubrivivax. The sequence continues at coordinate 4,068 of CAYSOD010000231.1, read as the reverse complement.
GGTCGGCCAAACCCATCTTCACGGCCTCCTCGCCGTTCCAGAACAGGCCCGAGAAAGTTTCAGGCGTCTCCTTCAGTCGATTGCCGCGCCCGGTCTTGACCACCTCGATGAACTGGCGGTGCACCTGGTCGATCATGGCCTTGGCGAAGGCGCGCTCTTTCTCGCTTTGTGGGCTGAAAGGGTCCAGCATGCCCTTGTGCTCACCGGCGGTGAGCAAGCGGCGCTCCACGCCGAGCTTGTCCATCAGGCCCGTGAAGCCAAAGCCGTCCATCAGCACGCCAATGCTGCCCACGAGGCTCGCCTTGTCCACGTAGATCTCATCAGCTGCCACGGCGATGTAGTAGGCCCCCGAAGCACAGATCTCCTCCACCACGGCGTAGACCTTCTTGCCGTGCAAGGCCTTCAGCCGGCGGATTTCGTCGTTGACGATGCCGCTTTGCACGGGGCTGCCGCCGGGCGAGTTGATGCGCAGCACGACGGCCTGCGCGCCCGGGTCTTCGAAGGCGCTGCGCAGCGCCGACACCAGCAGGTCGGCACTGGCTTCGGTGTCCATGGCGATCTCGCCGCGGATCTCCAGCAAAGCCGTGTGCGGCGCTGTGGGGGCCGTGACGTGCACCTGCTTGGCAAACAGCGCCCAAGCCACGGCCAGTGCCAGGCCCAGCCAGGCCAGGCGGAAGAACACGCGCCAGCGACGCTCAGTGCGGCGGTCGCGCAGGAGTTCGGCGGCCAGGAGGTCCAGCCGGCTCTCCAGCGTCGGCCCCGGCAATGGGCCTGCTGCCACCGCGGCCGCCGAGGGGTGACCTGCGCCCATGGACGAAGCTTCGAGGCCAGCGGCCGGCGGCACTGAAGCCTGCGCAGCAGAAGAGGGATCGGCCGATCCGGTCTCAGGCAAGGGTTCGGTCACGGCCGGCCTGGGGCCAGGCGGCGGCGCGTCATGCGGTTCGTTCATCAAGAGGCCCCTGGAGCAGGGTCGTCAAAGGAGACAGCGCGGATGGTCGAGGAAGGATACCAAGTCACCCGCCCGCCCTCCTCGGCCACGCTCAAGGCGGTGAGACGGCCGCGGCCACAAGGTCCAGCGACACAGCGTCCATTTCGCGGCTCATAGGACGCGCCGTGAATGGAGCACACAATGAAGCGGCGAGCACTGTCCAGGAAGTGGCCCTCCTGCCAATCCATTTCCGCAGGCACGTGGACACAACGGTTCAGGTAGGCGACCACGACACCTTCGTGGCGAAGGGCAAACGCGCGAGAAGGCCGACCGTGTTCTTCCACGTCGAAGACGCAGGCCTTGCCGCCATCCTCGAGCTCTGAAGAGGCGCACAGGTCCACGCCAGGAATCAAGGCCTCAGCCATGCTGCGCCAGCCAGTCGTGCAACTCACGAGCGGAATGCGCCACATGAAGCGGCGCAAGGGGCTCGAAGGCCCCGTGCTCATGGGCGCCGTAACTCACCCCCACCGAGGCCACCCCTGCGTTGCGCGCCATCAGCAGGTCGTGCGTGGTGTCACCGATCATCAGCGTGCGCTGTGGTGTGACGCCCAGTTCAGCCATCAATTCATGGAGCATGAGCGGATCGGGCTTGGAGGCCGTCTCGTCGGCGGTGCGGGTGCTGTCGAACACCCCCTTGAGTTGGGACGTGGCCAGTGCCTCGTCCAGGCCGCGCCGGCTCTTGCCAGTGGCCACCGCCAGGCAATGGTTGCGCTCCTTGAGCGTCTGCAGCATGGGCAGCACACCGTCGAAGAGCACCAGGTCGTGCTGGTGCGCGAAGTAGTGTTGCCGGTAGGCATTGCCCAGTTCGGCGTAGCGCTCTGGCGGAAATCCTGGCGCCGCATGCATCAGTGCATCGCGCAAGCCCAGGCCGATCACGTAGGCCGCCTGCTCGTCGCTGGGCACGGCGGTCCCAACGTCGCGACAGGCGGCTTGGATCGATCGCACGATCAACGCCGTGCTGTCGAACAAGGTGCCATCCCAGTCAAAGGCGATGAGATCGAATCGTCGGGTCATGCTCAGGTCATCGCAATTTGGTCAGGGTGTGTCGCGGCGCACGCCCTCTCGGGCGCAGGGGTCTGCGCAGGCGGCCAGGGATGAACCAGCTGGATTCTGGAGCGAGCGCAGAAAGCCTGCACAGTCTCCGGGCAGAGCGGACTCCAGTTGGACCGTCTCGCCCGTGGCGGGGTGCACGAAGCGAAGCCGCTGGGCGTGGAGGAACATCCGCTCGAGCCGACCTGGGCCGCTGGCACGCGCCAGGCGCTTGTTGAGGGCGAAGTCGCCGTACTTGTCGTCCCCCACGATGGGATATCCCGCACCAGCCAGGTGCACGCGGATCTGGTGCGTGCGACCGGTCTTGATGGTCACCTCCAGCAGGGTGAAGCCGGCCAAACGCTGCACCACACGCGCGAGCGTCAGGGCATAGGCCCCCTCCGGATTCTCGGAAGTGGTGGTGCGCACACGGCGCTCGCCCTCGGGCGTGAGGAACTTATGCAGCGGTTGGTCGATCACCTTCAGCCGATCCGGCCAGTCCCCCACCACCAGGGCGGTGTAGGTCTTGCCCACCACCTTGTCAGCTCCTCGTGCGCGGAACTGGTCCTGAAGGTGCACCAGGGCGCTGCGCTTGCAGGCCACGAGCAGCACGCCCGAAGTCTCGCGATCCAGCCGGTGCACCAGCTCCAGAAAGCGGGCACCGGGCCGCGCCTGTCGCAACTGCTCGATCACCCCAAAGCTGACCCCGCTGCCGCCATGCACGGCCAGCCCGGCAGGCTTGTCCACCGCCAGCAAGTGGGCGTCCTCCATCAGCAGCGGAAACTCCCGCGCCGGGGCAGCAGGCACGTGTTCACGCTGCGCCACCCTCACGGGCGGTACCCGCACCTCATCACCTTCGGCCAGGCGGGTATCGGCCGCAGCCCTTCCACCGTTGACCCTCACCTCACCTGAGCGGATCACGCGGTACACGTGGGTCTTGGGAACGCCTTTGAGCAGCCGCAGCAGAAAGTTGTCCAGGCGCTGTCCGGCAGTATCGTGATCGATCGACAGGCGGCGCACCGCAGGAGGTGCGGGTGGTGACAAGGCAGGCTCGGCGCCTCGTCGGGAAGCGCCGGGCACAGGTTTGGCCCCTATAATCTGGCGCTCCATGTAAGAGTTGCAAGTGCTTGATTTTCGGGAAGTTTACCCGGCACTGCAGTTTCACAGGAGAGGCCGGTGGCCCTGTATCGGGGACCAGACAGCGCGCTGACCGAAGTACAGCTGCCGGCCACAAGCGTTGATGCAACTGCTGCGATATCCGATCGGCTCCTGCCCCCAAGTGGCCGCAGAGATCGGGTCCGCAGCCGGCAGAGACTCGAAGGACAGAACCTGTCTTGGCCACGAGTGATGGCCAGACTGCAACGAAAGATCTTGGGCCCAGAGGCCTCGTCCGCTTGCCGGTCGAGCCGCTGAGCCCGGCGCCAGGCTCACTGCCCGCTGTGATGAGACTCCACTCCCCCGCCGCCATGTCCGTGTGCGTGCCAGCAGTCGCGACTTCGATTCGACTGTCAGCGCCATGCACGGAGGCTCCGCCTCGAGCACTTGTGTGCCAGGCCGGGAGAAGCACCGGACTCCTTCCAAGCGCCGCAGCAGGCCCTGCGCCAGCGCCAACGCGGCACCACTGAGCATCGGGCGGTTTCCGCAGAAGCGGAGGAGCCGATGAAAACAGGTGTGCCGCTCAGGGCGGTTCGATTTCTCGGTTCTTCCCTCTTTTCTCGTGCATCTGGAAGGGCCGGCGCCCTAGGGTAGCCGGCTGTAGGTGACTGAGGGTCGCGGCAGCAGGCCGCCCCTCACGCACCAGGGCACAAGACGCGCCTTGCGGGCGCGCTTGGGCTCGGCAGAAGCCGCCCTTTCGGGCGGTGGCAAGGAGTGCACGAGACATGAAGCGCATGCTGATCAACGCCACGCAGCCGGAAGAGCGGCGCCTGGCGATCGTCGACGGCCAGAAGCTGATCGACTTCGAAACCGAGATTGAAGGGCGCGAGCAGCGCAAGGGCAACATCTACAAGGCCGTCGTCACCCGAGTCGAGCCTGCGCTCGAGGCCTGCTTC
>CAYSOD010000230.1:0-6546 GCA_964432385.1 uncultured Rubrivivax sp. | reverse complement strand
GCGCTCCGGGTCCATCACCGTCATCTGGCCCAGGCCGTCGCAGGTGGGGCAGGCACCCACGGGCGAGTTGAAGGAGAACAGGCGCGGCTCGAGTTCGGGCAGCGAGTAGCTGCACACGGGGCATCCGAACTTGCTGCTGAACAGGTGTTCGGGTGCGGGGGCGGGCTTTTGTGCAGCAGGTGCGTCGTCGGTCGGCCCAGGCATCTCCATCGCGATGGCACGGCCGTCGGCAATGCGCAACGCTGCCTCGAAGCTCTCGGCCAGGCGCTGCGCCACCGCCGGCGAGGTCTTCAGACGGTCGATCACCACGTCGATGTCGTGCTTGTCGTTCTTCTTGAGCGCCGGCAGGACCTCGGCCTCCACCACCTGGCCGTCGATGCGAAAGCGCACATAGCCCTGCGCCTGCCAGCGCTCCAGTTCCTGCGCGAATTCGCCCTTGCGATCGCGCGCCACGGGGGCCAGCACCATGAGGCGCGTGCCCTCGGGCAGCGCCAGGCAGGCGTCCACCATCTGGCTCACGCTCTGGGCCTGCAGCGGCAGGCCGTGGTCGGGGCAGAAGGGCGTGCCGGCACGGGCATAGAGCAGGCGCAGGTAGTCGTGGATCTCGGTGACGGTGCCCACCGTGGAGCGCGGGTTGTGCGAGGTGGCCTTCTGCTCGATGCTGATCGCCGGCGACAGACCCTCGATCACGTCCACGTCGGGCTTGTCCATCAACTGCAGGAACTGCCGCGCGTAGGCCGACAGGCTTTCCACGTATCGGCGCTGGCCTTCGGCGTAGAGGGTGTCGAAGGCCAGGCTGGACTTGCCCGAGCCCGACAGCCCGGTGATCACCACCAGCGCGTGCTTGGGGATGTCCAGGTCGACGTTCTTGAGGTTGTGCGTGCGCGCACCGCGCACCCGCAGCATAGGGAGGTCGGCTGCCGAGACAGGCATCAGGGCCTCGGTTGCAATGGGCAGCGGGGCTGCGGGAGAAGGCAAAGACATAGGGGAAGGTGGGCGGCAGCCCGCCAAAAGGTCAACCGGCCATGATAGTCAGTCGGCCGCGGCCGTGCGGCCTTGCGGTGCACGCAAGAGCGCGTTCGCCAGCCGGCAATGGCGCCTGAGAGCGGGCTGCGGCATGCTCGCCACCTGCCCATTGATCTGATCTTGCCGAGACCCGTCATGCCCGACCTCGCCCATGCCCGCAGCCTGCTGTTCGTGCCCGCCCACCGGCCCGAGCGCATCGACAAGGCACTGGCCAGCGGTGCGGATGCCGTGATCGTGGACCTGGAGGATGCCGTGGCCCCACAGGTCAAGGACGAGGCGCGCGCGGCCCTGCAGGCCTGGCTGGCCCAAGCGAGCCCAGACGCGAGCGTGGTGGTGCGCATCAACGGGGCCCACAGCCCCTGGTTCGACCAGGATGTCGCGCTGTGCCAGGCCCCTGGCGTGCGGGCCGTGATGCTGCCCAAGGCGGGGCAGGCCTGTGGCGAGGGCCGCGGTGCGCAGCGCCTGGACGCCCAGGCTCTGGCAGAGGCCCTGCCTGGCAAGCCTATCCTGGCGCTGGTGGAGAGCGCCGAAGGCATCGACCGGCTGCGCGAGCTGTGCCGCGTGCCCGGGGTGCGGCGCCTGGTCCTGGGAGGGATCGATCTGGCCCTCGACCTAGGGTTGGACCTGGGGCTGAACCTGGGCTCGGACGCCAGCACGAGCGGGCCCGAAGATCAGCCCGCCGACGACCCCCTGGCCTGGTGCAAGGCCCAGCTCGTGCTGCACTCGCGCCTGGCACAGCTGCCGCCGCCCGTGGACGGCGTCAGCACGGCGATCGACGATGCGGGCCTGCTGTCACGCGACGCCCGGCGCGCGCGGCAGCTGGGGTTTGCCGGCAAGCTGTGCATCCACCCGCGCCAGGTGGCCGTGGTGCAGCAGGCCTTCTCGGCCAGCCCGCAGGAGCGCGCCTGGGCGCAGCGTGTGGTGGCCGCCGCACAGGCTGCGGGCGGCGCAGCGGTGGCCGTGGACGGCCGCATGGTGGACCTGCCGGTGCTGCGCCGGGCGCAGGCCCTGCTGCAGGCCGCGGGCTGAGGCAAGACCTCAGCCGTGCCAGTGCACCAGGGTCTTGGTGGAGCTCACCTCTTCCAGCGCCAGCAGGCCCTTCTCGCGCCCATGGCCGCTGCGCTTGGTGCCGCCAAAGGGCAGCTCCACACCACCCCCGGCGCCATAGCAGTTCATGAAGACCTGACCGGCCTTCACCGCCTTGGCCACGCGCTGCAGGCGCCCGGCGTTCTCGGTCCACACGGCAGCCAGCAGCCCGTAGTCGGTGCCGTTGGCCAGAGCGATGGCGTCGGCCTCGTCTTCAAAGGGCAGCACGGCGAGCACCGGCCCGAAGACCTCCTCGCACGCCAGCGCGTGGTCGCGCGGCACGGGGCCGAACAGCGTAGGCTTGACGTAATGACCGCCCGCGGGCAGGCCGTCGGCCCAGCCTCCCTCGGCCAGCACCGGGATACCGCTGGCGCGCGCTTGTTCGATGTAGCGGTTGACGCGGGCTTTCTGCGCCGGGTTCATCACCGGCCCGCAGTCCAGGTCCATCTCGGGTGTGCCCACGCGGACCTTGGCGAAGGCCTCGGCCACGCGCGCCACGAAGCGGTCGTGGATGGAGCGCTGCACCAGCAGGCGGCTGCCGGCCGTGCAGGTCTGCCCGGCGCTCTGGATGATGGCGCGCACGATGATGGGCACCGCGCGCTCCACGTCCACGTCCTCGAAGACGATCTGCGGCGACTTGCCCCCCAACTCCAGCACGCACTTCACGGCATTCTTCGCCGCCGCCTGCTGCACCAGGGTGCCCACCTCGTTGGAACCGGTGAAGGAGATGAAGTCGATGCCCGGGTGTGCTGCCAGGGCCGCGCCGGCCTCCTCGCCCAGGCCGGTGACCACGTTCAGCGCGCCTTCGGGCAGCCCGGCCTCGGTGGCGATCTGCGCCACGCGCAAGGCTGACAGGCTGGTGTCCTCGGCGGGCTTGAGCACCACGCCGTTGCCCATGGCCAGGGCGGGGGCGACGGTGCGGCCCAGCATCTGCGCCGGGTAGTTCCACGGGATGATGTGGGCCGTGACCCCCAAAGGCTCGCGCAGCAAGCTGACCTGGTGGCCCGCCAGGAAGGGGATGGTCTGGCCGTGCACCTTGTCGGCCGCCGTGCCGTAGAACTCGAAGTAGCGCGCCAGCACCTGAATGTCGTTGCGCGCCGTGGTCATGGGCTTGCCGGTGTCGCGCGCTTCCAGTTGCGCCAGATCCTCGGCCTGCGCCAGCACCGCGGTGGAGATCTTGAGCATCACCCGGCCTCGTTCAGTGGCGCTCATGCGGCCCCAGGGGCCTTGCAGCGATTGGCGTGCGGCCCGCACCGCCTCGTCCACCTCGTGCGCGCCGCCGCGGGGGATCTCGTCAAAGGTCTGGCCGTCGGCCGGGGCCACCACAGGCAGGCGGCGGCCGTCCTGGGCCTCAACCCATCGGCCGCCGATGAACATCTGCTTCACTTCACGCGCTCCTCGTCATTCGTTGCAGGCAAACCAAGCGCCGTGAAAGGCGCCGCTGCGGCACTGTAGGCAGCGCAGCACGGCGCGTGAATTGGAATGTGGGCAACGTCGCCTTGCCGCGCGGGCAACACGGGCGCCTGCGTGGCCTTGGTTCAGAGCTCGGCCGGGCCTGGCACCCCGGGGCTTCCCCGATGGCAGGGCACGGGTCGCGCTTCCAGAATCACCCCCATGCTGCCGGACCTGGACTCCCTGGCGCTGTTCGTGCGGGCAGCGGAGATGCGCAACCTCACGCGGGCCGCGGAGGCCAGCCTGATCACGGTGCCGGCCGCAAGCCGCAGGCTGTCGCTGCTGGAGCACCAGTTCAAGGCCCAGTTGTTCGAGCGGCATTCGCGCGGGCTGCAGCTCACGCCCGCGGGCGAGCACCTGCTGCAACTGGCCCGCGGGGTGATCGCCGACGTGCACCACATGCGCGCCGAGATGGCCAACTACGGCTCAGGGCGCCAGGCGGTGCTGCGCGTGCACGGCAACACCTCGGCCATGACGCAGTTCCTGCCCGGCGACGTGGCAGCCTTTCAGAGCGAGCACCCTGCCGTGCGCATCGTGCTGGAGGAGTGCTGGAGCGAAGAAGCCGCCAAGCGGGTGCGCAGTGCCGAGGCGGACCTGGGCATCGTGGTGGAGGGCTGCGACGTTTCCGGCCTGTGGTGCCGGCCCTACCGCAGCGACCGCCTGTCGGCCGTGATCCGTGCGGACGACCCGTTGCCGGGGCCCGAGGTCGCCTTTGCCGACCTGCTGGAGCGCGACCTCGTGGGCCTGGAAGGCGGCAGCACGCTCACGCGCCTGATCACCGCCCAGGCTGCCGTGCAGATGAAGCCCATGGCGCTGCGCGTGCAGGTGCGCAGCTTCGAGGCCGTGTGCCGCGCCGTGCAGGCCGCTCTGGGTGTGGGCATCTTGCCGCTGGCCGCGGCGCGCGGCTTTGCGCAGGACCTCGAGCTGAAGGTGCTGCCGCTGTCCGACGAGTGGGCACTGCGCCGCATGCAGCTGTGCACCCGCAGCCAGCCGCCGCGCCAAACGCCTCTGGGCATCCTGTGCGCTCACCTGGAGGCCTGCGCGGGCGAGGACGCCGCGCACGCAGCCCGGGCCACCTGAACGCGAACGCCTGAACGCCTGAACGCCTGAACGGCTCAGGCGATACGCGACAGGGACTTCGCGAACGAGGGGCGGGCGCGCCAGGCCTCCGCCAGGGCCTGCAGGCGCGGGGTGGCAGGCAGCCAGGGCTGGTCGCCGTAACGCAGCTGCTGGTAATCGAACAGCGTCACCGCGGCAATCGCATCCAGGGTCGGGGCGTGTCCGCCAGTGGGCGCAGCAATGTCACCCGCCATGGCCTCCAGGCGTTGCATGCCTTCGACCATCGAGCGCCGGCGGCGCAGACCCACCGGCGTCTCGTCGAATAGCACGGGGGCCGTCACCTTGCGCGTGATGATGGTGATGGTGGAGGCCTCGATGGCGCCAATGGCCACGCCCGTGCGCGACAGCACGCCGGCCACTCGCGCCGGGTCGGTGCCCAGCACGCTCGGCCAGGCAGGCGCTGGCCGCGTGGCCTCTAGCCACTGCACGATCAGCAGGCACTCCGACAACGGCGTGCCATCGTCCAGCACCAGCGTGGGCACACGCGCCGCGGTGTTGGCGGCACGCAGGCGGGCGTCGTCGGCCCAGGGGTCGACGATGGTGGGTTCGATGTCGAGACCCTTCTCGATCATGACCACGCGGGCGATGCGCACGAAGGGCGAGGTGGTGTTGGCCAGCAGTTGCATGGAGATCTTCTTTCGGTGACGAGTTGGGCAGCACGAGCGGGCTCTCAAGAGAACGCGAAGCCGCCCCAGGCATTCTTGCGGCCCCCCGAGGGGGTCGGGCCGGGCACTGCCCGGACCTTAGGGGCTCGGGAGGTGCTTACTGGATCGCGCCGAGCTGCTTCATCATGCCCAGGTTGTCCAGCAAGGCCCAGTGCTCGATGAGCACGCCGTCGCGGATCTGGAACAGGTCCAGCACGCCAATGTCGATCTTGCGGCCGGTGGCGGCCATGTCGCCGAACGGGCCGGTGTGCGTGGCCTGCACGCGCAGGCGCACCAGCACCTTCTCGCCCTCGGCCACGAAGTCCAGCAGCGGCAGCTCCATGTCGGGGAAGGCCGGCAGCAGCGCGTCGTGCAACTGGGCCACGCCCTCGGGCCCGCGCACCTCGAAGGGCAGGCCGGGGTCGTGGCGCACGAAGTCCGGCGCAATGTGGCGCGCCATCCATGCCGTGTCGCGGGCCAGGAAGGCCTTGAAGTAGTCACGGCAAATCTGCTTGTTGGTCTCTTGAACGCTCATGGAAGTCTCCTCGGTGGGGATGGAGTGGGATGGGTGGGGTAAAAGCTCAGGCTGCGATCACATCGAAGCCCAGACGCGGGAAGTGCAGGTGAAGATCACCGGCCTGCTCATCGTGGCGGTGGATGACGACTTCGGTGCCGCTGGCGGCCACCAAGGCGCCTTGCACAGGCACCCGCGCGTTGTCGTCAGGGGTCACCGTCACCTGCGTGCCGGCCTTCAAGCCGGCGGGGTCGCCGTCGGCTTGAAGGTGCGTCACGGGCGCGGGGCGGGCCGCCTGGGCCACCGCCACGGCCTCTTCGGCCGTCATCGCAGTGGACGAGCCGTGGCCGATGGCGGCGATGCGCTCGTACCAGGGCACCAGCGGCGCCAGGCCCAGCAGCTCATCAACAGAAGCGGGGCAGTTCTTGCGCAACAGGAAGGTGGTCTGCCAGCAGGCCAGGTCCAGCGCGCTGGGCGCGTCGCCGAAGAGGAAGGGGCGGCCCAGAGCCTGGGCACTGGCCAGCGCGGTCTTCAGCCAGCCGTAATGCGCGTGCACGGCCTGCAAGTGACGGGGCAGGTCCGGCGCCATGGCCGCCTTGCTCATGTCAAAGCCCAGATAGCCTTCCTTGCGGTCCTTGATGAACTCCGCGGGCAGCTGGTCGCCGATGTAGTGCGACAGCACGCCGATGGTGGGCACCCACATGG
>CAYSOD010000229.1:0-6619 GCA_964432385.1 uncultured Rubrivivax sp. | reverse complement strand
ACATGAACCACCAGACCTTCAGGCAGCGGCCGGTGCTCACCGCAGGAGATGCCCCGACGCTGGTGTGGCGAGCGCTCATCATGCGGGCGCAGCAACGCCGGGCGCCATGACTCCGGAACAGTACGTTCAACAAAAGGCTGCTCGCAGCGGTTCGAGCTTTTACTACGCCTTTCTCTTCCTGCCGCCCAAGAGGCGTTTGGCGATCACGGCCTTCTACGCGTTCTGCCGCGAGGTGGACGATGTGGTGGACGACACGCTGGACCCCTCCGTGGCCGGCGCCAAGCTGGCCTGGTGGCATCAAGAAGTTGCTGCGGCCTATGCAGGGGCTCCAACACACCCCGTGATGCGTGCCCTCATGCCCCTGACGCAGGAGTTCAGCATCGAGCGCAGGCATCTGGAAGCCGTGATTCAGGGCTGCCGCGTGGATCTCGAGCAGAACCGATTTCTCGACTTTCCAGCCCTTGCGGGGTATTGCCATCTGGTGGCGGGCGTCGTGGGGGAGGTGGCCTGCAACATCTTCGGCCGCCAATCGGACGACACCTTGAAATACGCGCACCGCCTGGGACTGGCGATGCAGCTGACCAACATCATCCGTGACGTGGGCGACGATGCCCGCCGAGGCAGGATCTATCTGCCCATCTCCGAACTTCAGCAGTTTGGCGTCAAGGCCCACGAGCTGCTGCTGCGCCAGAGCCCCTGGGGCTACAGCGACCGGTTCACCGAGCTGATGCAATTCCAGGCCCTGCGCGCTCACCGCTTGTTCGACGAAGCCTTTGCCCTGCTGCCGGAGACAGACCGATCACGCCAGCGCCCTGGCTTGATGATGGCCCACATCTATCGCAGCTTGCTGCAGGAAATCCAAGCGGGAGGCTTCCAGGTCCTGCACCAGCGCATTTCTCTCACGCCGCTGAGAAAGCTCTGCATCGCCGCTCGGACCCAGTGGCGCGGCACCTAAAGGCCTCCACCGGGCATGCGGATCGCGATCGTTGGGGGAGGTTGGGCGGGATTGGCCGCTGCAGTACGTGCAGTGACCGCCGGGCATCAGGTCACCCTGCTGGAGATGGCCCCGGCCCTCGGTGGGCGGGCCAGGACGGTGGAGCAGCGCGGCGAGCGTTTTGACAACGGCCAGCACATCCTGATTGGGGCTTACCAGCAGACCCTGGCCTTGATGCGCCGGCTGGGCGTTGACCCAGACACGGTGTTGCGTCGACTCCCCCTGGCCCTGATGCAGCCTGATGGCCGCGGCATGGCCCTGTCAGGCACCTCTACTCCGCTGCTGTTTTGCGGCGCAGTGCTTCGCCACGGCCAGTGGCCCTGGGCTGCCCGCACCGCGCTGCTGCGCGCCAGTGCCGCGTGGGCCCTTCGCGGGTTCACTTGCAGCGAGGGTCTGACGGTGGAAGCCCTGACGCGCACCTTGCCGACCCCGGTGCGCCACGAACTCATCGACCCACTGTGCGTGGCCGCGCTGAACACACCCTCGGCTCTGGCGAGCGCCCAGGTCTTTTTGCGGGTGTTGAAAGACAGTCTCCTGGGCGGACGCGGCAGCGCTGACCTGCTGATACCCCGCCAACCCTTGGGTGACCTGCTTCCGGAACCGGCCCTGCGGTGGCTCAGGGCCCAAGGGGCGCAGGTGCGGCTGCGCTGCCGCGTGAACGCACTGACGCGCAGCCGATCGATGTGGGAGGTGGATGGGCAGGGCTTTGATCACGTGGTCCTGTCCTGCGCTGCGGCCGAAGCCGCCCGGCTGGCTCAGCCCCATCACCCCGAATGGTCTGAACAAGCGCGGTCGCTGAGCCATGAATCGATCACGACGGTCTACCTGGCGTGCCCGGGTGCCAAGTTCCGCACCCCCATGGTGCTCCTGCCGCAGGGTCCGGCGCAGTTCGCTTTCGACCATGGCCTGATTGACCACCGTCCTGGCCGATTTGCCTTTGTCATCAGCGCCGCCGATGAGTACCGATCTCTGGGCAGAGAAGGCCTGAGCCAGGCAGTCGTCAACCAAGCCCTCACCCAGTTTCCGGCGGGCACCTGGCCCCAAGTGCCCGAAGTCGTTGCACATTTCACGGAGCAGCGCGCCACCTTCCGCTGCGAACCGGGGGCCTCTCGGCCCCCTGCCCTCATTGGTGCCGGACTGTGGGCCGCGGGTGACTTCGTCCAAGGACCCTACCCCGCCACCTTGGAGGGCGCTGTCCGATCGGGCCAAGGCGTCATCGACCGTCTGGGCTGACGAGCTTTCGCGATGCAAAATACGGATTCAAATCGTGCGAAGCCATGAGCAAATCGGATCCCCATACCCCCGCCATCCAGGTTCTAGAGCGCACCTTCGCCTTGCTCGACGTCCTGGCCTCCCATCAGGACCCGGTGTCCCTGAAGGAAATCAGCGAGCGTACCGGCCTGCATCCTTCCACCGCCCACCGCATCCTCAATGATTTGGCCATCGGCCGGTTGGTGGACCGACCGGAGGCCGGCAACTACCGTCTGGGCATGCGGCTGCTGGAACTGGGCAACCTGGTCAAGGCTCGGCTGGATGTGCGCGAAGCGGCGCTGGGCCCCATGAGAGAGTTGCATCGGCTGACGCATCAGCCCGTCAACCTGTCCATGCGTCAAGGTGATGAGATCGTCTACATCGAGCGCACCTTCAGTGAACGCTCGGGCATGCAGGTGGTCCGGGCGATAGGGGGGCGAGCCCCTTTGCACCTCACTTCTGTGGGCAAGCTCTTTCTCGCCAATGACGACCCTCAGCGGGTGCGCGCGTACGTCACCAGAACAGGGCTGATGGGGCACACGCGAAACAGCATCACCGAGCCGGCCAAGCTGGAGCGGGAACTGGCCGCGGTTCGAGCTCTGGGCTACGCGCGCGATGAAGAAGAATTGGAACTGGGCGTGCGGTGCATGGCTGCCGGCATCTACGACGATCAGAACAAGCTGATTGCTGGGCTGTCGATCTCCGCGCCCACAGATCGTCTGGAAGAGTCCTGGCTGGAGCGCGTGCGCGCCACCGCCAAGGAGATCTCAGCAGCCCTTGGCCACAAGCACGGCTGAGGCCTGCTGATCAACCGCCGGCAGAGGGAGTCGGGGCGGCTTGCGCTGAGGGCAGGGAGTGGGTGATCCAGTTGCGCAGACGCTCGGCGTCACCGATCCTGGAATAACGCCCTGCAGAGTCCAGCAGCACCATGATGAGCTTGCGGCCTGCCAACTGGGCTTGCATGACCACACAGCGCCCGGCCTCGGAGATGTAGCCGGTCTTCTGCAATCCGATTTCCCAGGAAGGATTGCGGATCAGGCCATTGGTGTTGCGGAACTGCAGGGACTTGCTGCCCACGTGAACGCTCGCGTCGGCCGTGGTGGAAAGTTCGCGGATCAGTTGGTGATCGGAGGCGGCGCGTACCAGCAACGACAGATCGTGTGCGTTGGATTGGTTGGCACTCGAAAGGCCTGTCGGCTCCACATAGCGGGTACTCGTCATTCCCAGCGCATGGGCCTTGCGGTTCATGGCCTCCACGAACGCTGGCATACCGCCCGGGAAGTAGCGGCCCAGCGCGTGCGCGGCTCGGTTTTCCGAAGCCATGAGGGCCAGGTGCAGCATGTCACCGCGCGACAGCGTAGAGCCCACGAGCAAGCGCGATCGGCTGCCCTTTTCCGTGTCCACGTCTTCTTGCGAGATGGACAGGCGATCCTCAAGAGATTGGCCTGCTTCCAGCACGACCATGGCCGTCATGAGCTTGGTGATGGAGGCGATGGGCAACACCGCGTCGGGGTTCTTGCTGAACAGCACTTGCTGGGTGTCCTGATCAATCACCAGGGCGACGCTGGACTTCAAGTCCAGCGGGTCGGGCGTGCCATGCAGCCCGGCACGTTGCCCAAAGGAAGCGCGCACAGGCGTGATGTCCTGGCGTGCTGTCGAACGCTGCGACGCCATGGACTTGCTCGAGCCGCTCTTCTTGGCGGTGGCCCCGCTTGCCGTGGACTTTTTCGCCGGCCGGTTCTTGGCCGAGTTCTGAGCGGAGTTCTGAGCCTTCGGGGCAACGGCCTTTGCCTTCTGAGAAGGCTTGGCTGCAGGCTCCGGCGACTGGGCTTGCGCCAGACCCAGGCACAAGGTGGACAGACCCAGCAACACCAGCACGCGTTTCCACATTTGCTCCACCCGCATCAGTCTGCCCTCAAGACCGGCAAGACATTTCCTGTGCTTAGCCGACGCGCGAGTGTAGGAGAAGGCAGAAGATCAAGCAATATCAAACACTTGGCGGGCGTTGCTCAAAGCTCACCTGAGCAAGGCCGCCTCAGCCTTGTGCCGCCACCCGCTCGGCCTTGCTTTGCAGCTTGTTGAGTGCCGAGAGATAGGCCTTCGCCGAAGCCACCACGATGTCGGGGTCCGCGCCCACGCCATTGACCACGCGCCCGCCGAGTTGCAGGCGAACCGTCACCTCGCCCTGGGACTCGGTACTGCCGGAAGTGATGGCGTTGACCGAGTACAGCAGCATCTCAGCGCCACTGGAAAGCCGGGACTCGATGGCCTTGAGACTGGCGTCCACCGGACCATTGCCCTGGCTCTCCGCACGCAACTCCTGGCCACCCGCTGCAAACGTGACGCTGGCGTGCGGCCGCTCGCCGGTCTCGGACCTTTGGGACAGCGACAACAGCCGGTAGTGCTCCTGCTCCACCGTCACGCTCTCGTCGCTGACCAAGGCGATGATGTCTTCGTCAAAGATCTCGCTCTTGCGGTCGGCCAGGTCCTTGAAGCGCGCGAAGGCCGCATTGATCTCCGCCTCCGACTCCAATTCGATGCCCAGCTCCTGCAGGCGTTGCTTGAAGGCGTTACGTCCCGAGAGCTTGCCCAGCACGATGCGGTTGGTGGTCCAGCCCACGTCCTCGGCTCGCATGATCTCGTAGGTGTCGCGCGCCTTCAGCACGCCGTCCTGGTGAATGCCCGAGGCATGAGCGAAGGCATTCGCACCCACCACAGCCTTGTTGGGCTGCACCACAAAGCCGGTGGTCTGTGCCACGAGCCTTGACGCCGGCACGATCTGCGCGGCGTCGATGCCCACGTCGAGCCCGAAGTAGTCGCGGCGGGTGCGCACCGCCATCACCACCTCTTCCAGGGAACAGTTGCCCGCACGCTCGCCCAAGCCATTGATGGTGCATTCCACCTGGCGGGCGCCGCCAATCATCACGCCTGCCAGCGAATTGGCCACGGCCATGCCCAGATCGTTATGGCAGTGCACCGACCACACGGCCTTGTCAGCGTTGGGGATCCGCTCGCGGAGATTCTTGATGAAGGCACCGTAGAGTTCCGGGATGGCATAGCCCACGGTGTCGGGAATGTTGATCGTGGTCGCCCCTTCGGCGATCACGGTCTCCAGCACCCGGCACAGGAAGTCCGGGTCGGATCGGTACCCATCCTCGGGAGAGAACTCGACATCGCCGCAAAGGTTTCGCGCGAAACGAACCGCCAGGCGAGCCTGCTCGAACACCTGGTCACGGCTCATGCGCAGCTTCTTTTCCATGTGGAGTTCGCTGGTGGCGATGAAGGTGTGGATCCGCGATGACGCCGCACCCTTGAGCGCTTCCGCAGCCCTGGCGATGTCGCGGTCGTTGGCGCGGGCCAGCGAACACACCGTACTGTCCTTGATCACATCGGCAATCGACCTGACGGCTTCGAAGTCACCGTTGCTGGAGGCGGCAAATCCGGCCTCGATCACGTCCACGCGCAAGCGCTCCAGTTGTCTCGCAATGCGCAGCTTCTCTTCGCGGGTCATCGAGGCGCCAGGCGACTGTTCGCCATCGCGAAGCGTGGTGTCAAAGATGAAGAGTTTGTCAGTCATGGGAGTCTCCGCAAGGCGGTGTGAAGTCGGGGCATGTGGTGGTGGATGGGCTCAAATGAAAACGGCCCGCTGCAGCAAGCTGGCGGGCCGTCTATCCAATGAGAATGATGTGGTCGTGGATGATCAGCGCGCCATCGGCACCTGTAGAGGTAGGGATAGACGAACGATCACGGCACTCATCACGATTTGAATGTAGCACAGCCGCAGTTCAATGCAGGCCCCGTTCCTCGGGTTCATCGGTGGAGGTGGCGATCACGCTCACCGGGCGGCCCTTGGCCTTGCGGTAGGCGTAGATCAGATAGCCCGACAGGCCGTAGGTGCAGAAGAGGCTGAACAAGACGATGGGCGGATGGATGTTCACCAGCGCGATGCCCAGGGCCACCGCCACGATCACCGCAAAAGGCACCGTCTTGCGGCCTCCCACGACCTTGAAGCTGTAGAACGGCAGGTTCGTGACCATGGTCAGCCCAGCGAAAAGGGTGACACCCAGCGCCGTCCAGGACAGCCACGGCACGGTGGGCACGTCACGCCAACCAGCGTCGTCCATCACAAAGATCAGGCCGATCACCAGCGCTGCGGCCGCAGGGCTGGGAAGGCCCTGAAAGAAGCGCTTGTCCACCACGCCGATGTTGGTGTTGAAGCGGGCCAGGCGCAGCGCCGCCGCCGCGCAATAGATGAAGGCAACGATCCAACCGGCCTTGCCCAGGCCCTTGAGCGACCACTCGTAGACGATCAACGCGGGGGCAAGTCCAAAGCTGACCATGTCGCACAGACTGTCCGTCTGCTCGCCAAAGGCA
>CAYSOD010000228.1:0-6641 GCA_964432385.1 uncultured Rubrivivax sp. | reverse complement strand
GGTTGTAGCCCGTGCCCTTCTCGCAGCCGTCGGTCTCGGGCAGGGCGTCGGTGCCGTAGAGGGCGTCGTACAGCGAGCCCCAGCGGGCGTTGGCAGCGTTCAGCGCATAACGCGCGTTGGTGATGGGCACCACCAGCTGCGGGCCGGCCTGCTTGGCGAGCTCGGCGTCCACGTTCCTGGTGGTCACCTTCACCTTGGCCGGCACGGGCACCAGGTAGCCGATCTTCTGCAGGAAGGCCCGGTACTTGGCCATGTTCTTGATGGGCCCGGGGTGCTTGGCGTGCCAGGTGTCCAGCTCGGCCTTCAGGCGGTCACGCTCGGCCAGCAGGGCGGCGTTCTTGGGGGCCAGGTCGTTCACGATGGCGGCAAAGCCGGCCCAGAAGGCGTCAGCGTCCAAGCCCGTGCCGGGCAGCACCTGCTGGTCGACAAAGGTCTTGAGCACGGCGGCCACCTGCAGGCCATGGATGGAGGTGCGGTCGCGGGTGGCAGTGTTCATGGCAGCAAGAAAAAGATGTGGCAAGGGGGTGGGTTGAGGCAAATGCCACGCCGCAGCCGGAGGCATGGGCGTTGGCGTGGGTTCAAGAGGTGGCCAAGACGCGGGGCGTGGAGCTGGACGAAATCTCGCCACCATCACTTAGAACTGTATTGCCACCCTGAGCGCGCATTGCTGAATCAAAACGACATGCATTCATGCTTTGAATGCACATAATCTGCGCCCATGGACAAGCTCAAGCAGCTCGAATCCTTCGTCACCGTGGCTACCAAGGGCAGCCTCACCGCCACGGCGCGTGCCGAAGGTGTGGCTCCCGCGGTGATCGGCCGGCGCATCGACGCGCTGGAGGAGCGCTTGGGGGTGAAGCTGCTGATGCGCACCACACGGCGCATCACCCTCACCCACGAGGGCAGCGCCTTCCTGGAAGACTGCCAGCGCCTGTTGGCCGATCTGGCCAACGCCGAGGCCAGCGTGAGCGAGGGTGGGGTCAAGGCCAGCGGCCACCTGCGCATCACGGCGCCCGCGGGCTTTGGGCGCCGGCACGTGGCGCCGCAAGTACCGCGCTTCATTGCCCTGCACCCGGACGTGAGCGTGTCTCTGAATCTGTCCGACCGGGTGGTGGACATCGTCAACGAGGGCTTTGACTGTGCGGTGCGGGTGGGCGACCTGCCCGACTCCAGCCTCATCAGCGTACGCCTGGCCGACAACCGTCGGCTGTGCGTGGCCACCCCCGGGTATCTGAAGCGTGCGGGCGTGCCGCAGCACCCTGCAGACCTGGCGCGGCACGAGTGCTTGACCTTGAGTTCAGACGCCAGCCAGACCCGCGGCTGGGCCTTCCGGGTGGACGGCGAGGTGACGCACCTGCGCCCTCACGGCCGGCTCAACTGCAGTGACGGGCAGGTGCTGCACGACTGGTGCCTGCAAGGCCTGGGCATCGCCTGGCGCAGCACTTGGGAGGTGCAGTCAGAGATCGCCGCCGGCCGGCTGCAGGCGGTGCTGGAAGACTTTGCCGCGCCACCCAACGGCATCTTTGCGGTGTTTCCGCATGCGCGGCACTTGCCGCTGCGCGTGCGGCTGTGGATCGACCTGCTGAAGCAGACCTATGGCAGCCCGGCTTACTGGCGGGCCTGAAGGCGGGCGTACAGGGTGCCTGACGGTGAGCCTGAGCGGGCACCGCGGGGGCTTCAGCTGTGCGCGGTGGCTGGCCGACCGGCCCCCTCAAGCCGCATCGGCCGAGCCCGTCAGAAGCTCACTTCTTGGGTGCGGCTGCCGGTGCAGCACCCTTGGCGTCTTCCATGCACTTTTTGACGTGTGAAGTTTTGGCCGCGCCAGCCAGCTTCTTGTCGGCAGCGGATTTCTCGCACACCTCGGCCGGGTCCGGCGCCTTGGCCGGGGCCGCTGCGGCGGGCGCGCCGCCTGCATCTGCCACGCACTTTTTCATGAAGCTGTTCTTCGCGGCGCCCGCGAGCTTTTTCTCGGTGGCCTGGGCTTCGCACTTGGCCTCGGCGCCCGAGGCGTGGGCTGCGCCGGCCATCAGGCCCAGCGACAACAAGGCAGCGGTGATCAGGGTCTTCTTCATGGGGCAGGGTCTCCTGTGGGTGGGGAAAGCGCGTGAGAAGTGGGTGAGGAGTGAGCCAGACAGGGAGTGGGGGTGCGGTCACATGGCCTCACGCCGCCTTGGCGGCCGCCCGGTCCATGGCCTGCCAGGCGGTGTGAAGCCGCCGCACCAGCACGCGGATGAAGGCGGCGTCGAACAGCGAGCGTGTGGCCAGGCCCATCTGGCGCAAAGCTTCAGGTGTGAACGAGATCATGGTGGACGGCGCAGCCACGGTCACGTCGGCGCTGTGCGTGGCCATCTCGGGGTTGGGCGCCAGGTAGGCCATCTCGCCCACGCACGTGCCGGCATTGAGCGAAGCCACTTTGTTGCCATCCCGGTACACGTCCACCATGCCCTCGGCAATGATGTGAAAGGCGTTGCCGCGCCCACCCTTGCGGTACAGGGCTGAACCGGGCTCGTGGCGCTCCCAGCGCGCGCGGTGCACCACTTCCCACAGCTCCACGTCACCAAAGGTGCTGAAGAACTCCAGCGAGCGCAGCAGCGTGAAGCGCTCGGAGTCGAGCACAGCAGCATCGGCGGCGCGCGGCACTTCGCGGTTGGTGATGAGCTTGGACAGCTCGTTGGCGAACTCATCCCAGGTGGCAAAGCGGTCTTCGCGCCGCCGGGCCATGCCCTTGCGCACCAGATTGTCCAGGGCCGGCGTCACGCCCTCGCGCAGACCCGTCAGCGGAGCGGGCGTGGCGTTGTAGATCTGGTGCATCAGCGCGGGCTGCTGCTGGGCATCGAAGGGCGGGCGCCCTGCAATCAGGTGGTACAGCACCACCGACAGCGAGTACATGTCGGCGCGCGCGTCCAGGTCGCTACCGTCGAGCTGCTCCGGAGACATGTAGGCCAGCGAGCCCACACGAAAGACCTGTGTGCGGTCGGAATCCAGGTTGAGCACGCTGCCGAAGTCGCTGATCTTCACGTCGCTGACGCGGTCGCCATCCATGAGGGCCAGGACGTTGGCCGGCTTCACATCGCGATGGATCAGGCCCTGCTTCCAGCAGTAGCTCAGCGCCATGGCGCACTTGAAGCCGACTTCCGCAATCTGCTCCAGCGACAGCAGCGCATCGGCCCGGCAGAACTTGCGCAGCGTCAGCCCCGGCACGTACTCCATCACCAGATAGGGGGTGGGCCCATCCGGCACCGCGTCCATGATCTGCACGACGTTGGGGTGCTGCAGCCGCCCGACAAGTGCGGCTTCCGAGGCGAAGAACGCCGCCGACAGGCGGTCTTCGGAGTCGTCATCGGCCACGCCGGGGCGCAGGCGCTTGATGGCCACATCCAGGCCGCGGAACTCGTCCCGCGCGAGGAACACCTCGCTGGTGGCGCCTTCGCCCAGGCGGGAGGCCACGCGGTACTTGCCGATGTGGCTGGGCAGTTCGTGCGATTTGTGGATCATCTCGCGACAGGGTCTGTGCCAAACGGCGTTCAGCACAGGAGCGATTGTGCCGCGCTCACCGCGCCGCGACATGGGGCAAACCAGCGCTCGGCCGCCAGTGCCGCGCTGGCACACTCAGCATGCAGGTCCGCGTCGTGCCCCGCCCCGCCTTCCATGATGATGATGACAAGACCATGAACGACTTTTTCCGATTGGAACTGGACAACACCACGGGCGTGGCCACGCTGGAGCTCCACCGCCCCGAGCGCCTCAACACCCTGGCCCCGGCCTTCTTCCCGGCGCTGCGCGACGCGGTGCAGCGCCTGAGCGACGAGGGCCGCACGCGCGCCCTGGTGATGCGCTCCACCGGCCGTCACTTCAGCGCTGGCATGGCGCTGGAGGTGTTTTCTGGCGGCTTCGACCTGCTGCGCCTGCCCAGCGCGCGCGACCGCCTGGCCTTCCAGGACGGGCTGCGCCGCCTGATGGCCTGCGTGGATGTGCTGGATGAAGCGCGATTTCCCACCATCTGCGCCGTGCAGGGCGGCTGCGTGGGCGGCGCGCTGGACCTGGCCGCCGCCTGCGACATCCGTGTGTGCAGCGCCGACGCCTTCTTCACCGTGCAGGAGATTCACATCGGCATGGCGGCCGACCTGGGCGTGCTGCAACGCCTGCCCAAGATCGTGCCGGCCGGCGTGGCACGCGAAATGGCCTACAGCGGCGACCGGGTGGGCGCCGAGCGGGCGCTGGCCGTCGGCCTGGTCAACACGGTGCTGCCGGACGCTGCAGCTTTGCATGCCCATGCCGACGATCTGGCCCGGCGCATCGCTGCCAAGAGCCCACTGGCGGTGGCCGGCAGCAAGCGGGCGCTGAATTTCGCCCGCGACCACGGCACGGCGCAGGCCTTGGAGCAGATGACCTTGCTGCAAAGCGCCATCTTCGACATCGAAGAGATGAGCACAGCCATCGCGGCGTGGAAAGACAAGCGCGAGGCTGCTTTCGAGCCTCTGTCGCCCGTGCAGGACCCTTGAGTCCGGCTGTCCGGTTTGCAGGCGGCTCAGGCCGCCTTCAGCCCAGTGAACAGCGGGTCGTGCCGGCCGCGCGGGCGGTAGGCTGACACGCGCCGCGCGATCTCGGCGATGTGCTCGGGCGTGGTGCCGCAGCAGCCGCCGGCGATGTTGAGAAAACCGCTCTTGGCAAAGCCTTCCATCAGGCTGGCGGTCACCTCAGGCGTCTCGTCAAAGCCGGTCTCGCTCATCGGGTTGGGCAGGCCGGCGTTGGGGTAGCAGCTGATCCAGGTGTCGGCCGCCACCTTGGACAGCTCCTCGATGTAAGGGCGCATCAGCGCCGCGCCCAGCGCGCAGTTCAGGCCCACCGCCAGCGGACGTGCGTGGCGCACCGAGTGCCAGAAGGCGCCCACGGTCTGCCCTGACAGGATGCGCCCGGACGCATCGGTGACCGTGCCGCTGATGATGACGGGCAGGCGCTCGCCGGTCTCCTCCATCAGCTCGTCCAGCGCGAACAGGGCGGCCTTGGCGTTGAGCGTGTCGAAGATGGTTTCCACCAGAAAGAGGTCGCAGCCGCCTTCCAGCAGCCCCCGCGCCTGCTCGCGGTAGGCCGCGCGCAGCTCGTCGAAGTTCACATTGCGCGCGCCCGGGTCGTTCACGTCCGGGCTGATGCTGGCCGTGCGCGGCGTGGGGCCCAATGCGCCGGCCACAAAGCGCGGGCGCTCGGGCGTGCTGAAGTGGTCGCAGGCCTGGCGCGCCAGTCGGGCGGCGGCCACGTTCATCTCATGGGCCAGGTGCGCCAGGCCGTAGTCCTCTTGCGCGATGGACGTGGCGCCGAAGGTGTTGGTTTCCACGATGTCCGCGCCCGCGGCCAGGTACTGCTCGTGGATGCGCTCGATCACGTCCGGCCGCGTCAGCACCAGCAGGTCGTTGTTGCCCTTCAGGTCCTTGGGGTGATCGGCCAGGCGCTCACTGCGGAAGTCGGCCTCGGTCAGCTTCTCCTGCTGGATCATCGTGCCCATCGCGCCGTCGAGGATGACGATGCGTTGTTGGAGAATCGCGGGCAAGGCTGCCGCGCGGGTGTAGGCGATCCGGTGGGCGTTCATGCCGCGGATTGTAGGAAGCGGGCCTCCCCCCACGATGAAACACCTGACCCCTACCGAGACCTGGGACTTTCTTCAGCGCACGCCCGAAGCGCTGTTCGTCGACGTGCGCATGGAAATCGAGTACCTCTACGTGGGCCACCCACCGGGGGTGGTGCACGTGGCCTGGTACGAGTACCCCGAGATGCAGGCCCATCCCGAAGCCTTTGCGCAGCAGGTGCGGCGTGAGGCGGGCGGGCGCACCGACCGGCCGGTGGTGCTGATCTGCCGCTCCGGCAAGCGCACGGTGGAGGCGGGGCAGGTGCTGGAAGCGTCGGGCTTCACCGACGTCATCAACGTGCTGCACGGCTTCGAGGGCGAGCTGGACGAGCACTTCCAGCGTGGGCGCCTCAATGGCTGGCGCTGCGACGGCCTGCCCTGGGAGCAGTTGTAAGGGCGTAAGGGCCCTTGCAAGCCCTGAATGGCGCAGCCCACCAGGCCGCGCCGAGCGCTCAGTGCACGGCCAAGGGGTGCTGCGCCAGCCCGCTGAAGCCGGCGATGTAGTCGTCCAGCACTTCCACCGTGGGCTCGCCTTGGCGCACCAGCGACTCCACCCCCTGCCGGAAACGCTCGGCCAGCAGCCCTTTGAGGAAGATCTCGCGGTGCGTGGACTTGTCCACGATCTCGAAGCCGGTGCCTTGCCCGGGCGGCGCGTCGTCATGGGTCGTCAGGCCGCCGAACTGCATGACGGCATAGCTGTCGGAGTTGTAGAGCAACTGCATGTCGAATCCTCCTGACGCTGCATCTGTGTGCGCCGCCTGGCAATTTCAAGAGGGCTGCAGCGAGAGCTCCAAGGTCTCACCCCCCGGCAACACGGTCAGGCGTGCCCGCACGGGCAGGTGGTGCTGGGCAGGATCCATCCAGGCCTCGACCTGGGTGTCGTAGGGCCGGCGCGGCTCACGCGTCAGCCGAAGTGCGTTGGCCACGGTGCCTGAGGGCAGTTCCAGACGTTGGCGGCCCTGCACCATGAAGGTCCAGGTGTCGACGTCGCCGCGAGCGCCGGACACCGATATCGCGATGC